>JAADIC010000298.1 GCA_013151535.1 Alphaproteobacteria bacterium
AATCAACCTCTTCACTGACCGCCAGATCAGAGCCATCCTCGGGCGGTGTCACGACCAGCGGCGGCGGTGTTTGCGTCAGATCACCGCCAAGGGTCGAAACCTCGCCAAGGGAAGACACATCGCCGCCCTCAAGTTCCACCAGCCGAAACTCCAGATCGCCGATACGGTTGGTGCCGTCGCGCACGATATTATCGATACGAAATTCCAGTTCCTCGGTCTTGCCGGTGATCCGGCGCAGCTCGCCCTCAAGCGCATCCAGCCGTTGCAGAACCGTGTCGCCCTCAACACCACCCGCCGCCCCCGTGGTCGAGAGTTCCTGCTTCAACTGCTGCATCTCGACAAACAGAAAGCTCAGTTCCTGGCGGATATCCGCAAGGGTTTCCTGCCGCGTTTGCGCGAAAACCGAAGGGCTGGCGATCATCATCGCCAGCGCCAGAAATACCGAAAAACCAAGCCGCATTTTCATGCCAATCCCCTTGTTTCGCCGTTAGCTTGTCCCACCCGCCGAGACCACCGTCACCGCGCGCCGGTTCTTGGACCAACAGGATTCAGACGAGCAAATCTCGATCGGCCGCTCTTTGCCGTAAGTCACTGTTTTCAAACGGCTGGCTGCCACGCCCTGACTAACCAGATAGCTCTGCACCGCCGCTGCACGGCGCGCACCAAGCGCAAGGTTATAGGCCCGGGTACCCTGCTCATCCGCATGGCCTTCGATGATTGCACTAAACGCGGTGTTCTGCGCCAACCACGCCGCCTGCGCGTTCAGGATCGAGGTCGCCTCAACCCCCAGCGTGTTTTCATTCACCGCAAACAATACCCGATCCCCGACCGAGGCATTGAAAAACTCCGTCGTGTTTGGCTTGAAATTCTCACCACGCGCGCCGCTGTCGGGCACGCCGGTGGCGCAGCCGGCAAGAATAACGGTGCTAAGCACCAGCATTCCGATCAATCTAAAGTTCATTTCCTGCTTCCTTCTGTTGGCCCTTTCAGGCTCTTGCCTCAATTTATCACGCAAAGCGCGATTTGTGAAACCCGCTATTTCAACAACGTAGACCATGACGGATCAGAACCATTGCCCGACACCGGCACCGGTTTCAGGTTGCGCCCTGAGACATCCACCGAATAGATCGACGGCACCCCTTTTGCCCCGCGTGTTTCGCGGAAAAACATCAAAACCCGGCCATTGGGCGACCATGTTGGCCCCTCATCCAGAAACGAGGCGGTCAGCAAGCGTTCCTCAGTGCCATCAAGGCGCATCACACCGATATGAAACCGGCCCTTGTTCATCTTGGTGAAGGCCACCAGATCGCCGCGCGGCGACCAGACCGGGGTGCCGTAACGACCCGACCCAAAACTGATGCGGCGCGCTTCACCGCCACCGGCTGGCATGACATAAAGTTGCTGGCTACCCGCGCGGTCGCTTTCAAACACGATCTGGTTGCCATCGGGCGAATAGCTGGGCGCGGTCTCGATTGAGGGGGCCGAGGTCAGGCGGGTGCGTTTGCCGCCGCGAACCTTCACGCTGTAAATGTCGGTATTGCCACCCGAAGACAGCGACAACAGGATCGTTTTGCCATCGGGCGAGTAGCGCGGCGCAAATGTCATGCCCGGCAACTCGCTTAACGCTTTGCGCCGCATGTTCTTGAGGTTCAGCACAAACACCCGCGGCAAACCGGTTTCATACGAGGTATAAAGCACCTTGTTGCCATCGGGCGAAAAACGTGGCGCCAGCACCAGCGCACTGTCGTCAGTCAGATCACGCGCATTCGCGCCGTCGTAATCCATGATCGCCAAGCGCTTGCGCCGTGCGTTCTTTGGCCCGGTTTCAGCCACATAAACCACGCGGCTGTCAAAATAACCCGGCTCACCGGTCAGGCGCGCATAAACCGCGTCTGAAACCTTATGCGCCATGCGCCGCCAGTCATCCTGGGTGCCAACAAATTGCAGGCCTTCGCCCAATTGCGCCTGCGCGAACACATCAAACAAGCGGAACTTGACCACGATCTGGCCGTTGCCGCGCATCGTGACAGCACCCGTAATCAGGGCTTGCGCATTGATCGCCTTCCAGTCGGAAAACTGCACCGGCGCGTCAAAATTGCTGATGCCGGAGATTTGCGCGGCGCGCGGGATCTCGCGAAAAATACCGGAGCCAACAAGATCGGCCACCACCACGCTGGCCAGATCCTCGGCCATCTGGCGCGCGGCGGTGTTTTCGGCCACGAATGCGGGCGCGGCAAAAGGCATCGGCTCGATCACCCCCTCGGTGATCTCGATCTTGAGCGGCCCGGTGGATTGCGCCCAAAGCGGCAGCGCCGTCAGGGAAATCAGGACCAAAGCCAGACATGTGCCAATGTTTCTCATTTACGCCTCATCTTTTCGGGATTGAAGGTGATCTCAATGTCACGCCAGCGGTCGTATTTTTCAACCGGCAAATCATATCCGCCCTTGGAACAGCGAATTATCGCCCGTCTTGCGGCCTCAAAGGCACTGCCTTGCGCGCTTTTGCTGCCGTCGCTGGCGGAAATCCGGCGGATCGAGCTGATAAGCGGCATGCCGTCCTTTTCCATGACCAGACCAACCGTCACCGTAATCCGCGAGGCATCCGAGGCCGAGTTAACGTTCCAACATTCCTGCACCGCAAGGCGCAGGCCTTCGCGCTCTGACTTGGTCAGGGGCGGGCCAGCCACAACGCCGGTGCGTGTACTTGTTGAAGTGGCCGCGTCTTCGGCCTGCGCCTTGGCCACCAAGTTATCAATCTCGCTTGGCCCACGGGTTTTCTCGGCCAATCGCGCCGGGCGGCCCTTGGGGCGTGAACTGCGCAATGGTGCGCCGGTTTTCGCTTGTTCCTTGGCCTCGGTGATAATCTCGGTGGCGGCCTGATCCGGTGCTTTTTCGACCTTGTCCTCGGCCTGCGCGGTCGCCGTATCATCGCGCGTCGTCGCCTTTTCCACCTCGGGCGCTTTTTCGGCGTCCGTTGGTGGCTTGGGCGCAGGGGTCATATCCACCCGTGGCGAGGGCGCTTCGGGTGCCACCATCACCAGCTTGTCAGGCTGGCGCAAACCGCCGCTGTCGCGGTTGGCAATGCGCGCGGTTGGCAGGATCAAAGTCGCCCCGACTTCATTCGTGGTTGGTAAGGCGGCAATCTCGGGCGCATCAATCAGGGCTTGCGCGCGCGGCGGCGCATTTACCGCTGCCAGATCCGGGCCGTCATCGGCCTTGGGCGGCGCGTTTCTGGGTGTGAGCGGTACAAGGCGCGGCGCGTCATCGGGCTTTGGCGCATCGGGGGCAATTTCTGAATTTGTCGGACTATCCAGCGGATTGACCTCGGCTGCGGTGTCGGGCGCGTCCGAAACCAGCGCCGCAAACGCCGCCTCGGACACCACGGAAATATCGGTGACCTGAAATTCCTGCGGCTCGGGATTACTGGAAAACGCGCTGCCAAGGATCGCCCAGCCAATCAGGGCCACATGACCAACGCCGGATATGTAGGTTCCCGTATTCACCGTCCACGCCTAGTTTTCCTGCCCGTCCAAGCGCGGGCCTCCGCTGTCGGTCACAAGGCCGATATTGCGAAATCCACCGGCATTCAAAGCCCCCATCACCTGCATCACCAACGCATAGGGCACCGCCCCGTCAGCCCGCAAAAACACCTTGTCGTTCTTGCGTTCTACCGCAATTGCGCGCATGCGCGGGATCAACTGATCGCGTGCGATCTCGGTTTTTTGCAGCACCAGCACACCCTCGGCCGTGATTGCCAGCGTCAGCGGTTCTTCGTCCTCGCTGGGCAAGGGGGTGGCGGCGGTCTTGGGCAACTCGACCGGTACGCCGACCGTCAGCAACGGGGCTGCGACCATGAAGATAATCAGCAGCACCAGCATCACATCGACGAACGGAGTGACGTTGATCTCGGCCATGGGTTTTGAGCGCGTGCGCCGCGCCCGACGTTTCGCCCGCACCCCGCTTTCTATGACACCCCCGGCCATAATCTAGCTGTCCAACTGGCGCGACAGGATGGTGGAAAACTCGTCCGCGAAACTGTCCAGCCCCGCGCCCATGCGATCCGCATCTGCCGACAGTTTGTTGTAAAAAATTACCGCTGGAATGGCCGCCGCAAGGCCAAGTGCCGTGGCCACCAGCGCCTCGGCAATGCCGGGCGCGACCACCGCCAGATTTGTGCTTTGTTGTGACGCGATTTCCTGAAACGAATTCTTGATGCCCCAGACCGTACCGAACAGCCCGACAAAAGGCGCGGTGGAGCCAACCGTGGCCAGAAATGTCAGCCCCTGATTAAGCCGCGCGCTTTCTCGCGTGATCGCCACATCCATCGAGCGATCAATCCGCGCCTGCGCCCCGGCAATCAACGCCCCGTCCGAGCGATGCGAGCGGTGCCATTCGGCCATACCGGCGCAGAAAATCTTTTCCGACGCTCCGCGCGGCTTTTCGCCGATCTTTTCGAACAGCTCGTCCAGCGGTTCACCCGACCAGAAGGCGCGATCAAACATCGAGGCATCGCGCCGTGCGACGCGAAAGTTGATGAATTTCTGAAAAATGATCGCCCAAGACCAGAACGAAGACACCACCAGCGCCAGCAATACCAGCTTCACAATGAAGGAGGCGCGCCAGAACAACGCCAGCAAAGAATAATCCACGGTTTGTAATGCCGCGAGGGTCTCGGTTTCCATTAGCCTGCTCTTTTCATCATAGCCGTTCTTGTCGACGGCCCGATATTGGCCGCAGAATACAGAATTTTTACGCTGAATACCAACTTTTCAGCAAATTCCCAGCGGTTCAGGCAACAATTTCGTGATAAGCTCGGCGAATATCCGCTGGAAGGCGGCTGGGGCGACCGGCAAGGTTCATGCAAGCGACCTTGACCACGGCACCAAACAGCTTGACCTCGCCCCGGTAAATATCCTGTTGATAGGTCATCTGAACACCGGAGACATGGCGAACCGTGGTTTCCACCCGGATCACATCGTCAAGCCGCGCCGCGCCCAGATAATCGGCCTCAACCCGACGCACCACAAGCACCAGACCGTGTTCATCTTTCAGAACCTTCTGGTCAATCTCAAGCCCGCGGATCTGTTCCGAGCGCGCGCGTTCAATATAGCGCAGGTAATTGGCGTAATAGACGATACCGGCCATATCCGTATCCTCGTAATAGATACGACATTCAAATTTATGCGTCTTCATCGATCATGTCTTCCAGTATCAGACCGGCGCGCGCGGCCAACCGCATGGCATGGCTGGTGGCCACCGCCGAGGGTGGCATCGCCGGATCATAAGCCGCCTTGATAAGCGCCGCGTAATTCGGTTTGACAATACACATGCCGTTTTGCGGCACAATGGCGATTGGGCTGGTGTCCTTGAACGCCGCGTCCCCCCACAGCAGAATGCACTGCGCCATCTGGCCCACACCCAGCGTCTGGATCGAGGTTTTGGCCATATGTTCATCAAACCGCAGCAGCACGATGCAAACCTTGATCGAGCCGTGTTCATCAAACGAGAACGTCCGGTACTGGTTCGCGCCGGTGCGTTTCAGGCTGGCTTTCAGCACATCGAAATCGGGGATCATCGCATCGAGATTGGGCACCATATCCAGCTCATCCCAGTCGGTGCAGAAAAACATCATCAGATTTGCGCCAAGCTCGGGGTCGGTTTCGACGAAATCCATTCCGGCGATCAGGGCGACGCTGGCCATCGCGTCCTTTAGATGGCCGAGCGTTTCGTCATCAATGCCAAACACCACTGGCGCGATTTCGCGGCCCCAGCGCGAGAATCTGTAACCACCGTCAGCGGCCTCGAATAACTTTTCAACTTGGCCGGGTGGCAGCGCATTGTCACTCATGATCTAGTCCTCAAACAATTCGGTTTGGCCTTCGGCTTTCGGAGCCTCAAGACCAAGATGACGCCACGCTTTGGCAGCCAGCATGCGCCCCCGTGGGGTGCGCTGGATCAAGCCCTGTTGCAGCAGATAGGGTTCGATCACCTCTTCTACAGCATCGCGCGCCTCCGACAATGCGGCAGAAATGGTCTCGACTCCGACCGGCCCACCGGCGTAGTTTTCTGCCAGCAGCTTCAGGTAACGCCGATCCGCACTATCAAGGCCCAGATGATCGACACCAAGCCGCGTCAACGCCCGATCCGCCACCTTCTTGTCAATACTGCCATCGCCTTCAACCACCGCGAAATCCACCACACGGCGCAACAAGCGACCAGCGACCCGAGGGGTGCCGCGCGCACGTCTGGCAATCTCGCGCGCGCCATGTTCATCCGCCTTGGCCCCCATCAGGTGCGCGCCACGGGTGACAATCTTGAGCAACTCGTTCTCGGTGTAAAACTCCAACCTTGCGGGAATGCCAAAGCGGTCGCGCAAAGGCGTGGTCAGCAGGCCAAGCCGCGTGGTTGCGCCGACCAGCGTGAACGGTTGCAGATCAATGCGCACGGTGCGCGCCGCCGGGCCTTCGCCGATCACCAGATCAAGCTCAAAATCTTCCAGCGCCGGGTACAGCACCTCCTCCACCGCCGGATTGAGCCGGTGGATTTCATCAATGAACAGCACGTCACGCTCATCCAGATTGGTCAGGATCGCGGCCAGATCACCGGCGCGGGCCAGCACCGGGCCGGATGTCATGCGGAAATTGACGCCGAGTTCGCGGGCGATGATCTGGGCCAGCGTGGTTTTGCCAAGGCCGGGCGGGCCATAAAACAGGGTGTGATCCATGGCTTGATTGCGCTTGCGGGCACTTTCGATGAAAATCGACAGGTTGGCCCGCAGATCGCGTTGGCCGGTGAATTCATCGAGTGATTGAGGCCGCAGGGCGCGGTCGGCATCACCGAGGCGTGGTTCGGGGCGCAGATCGGGATCAGGGTTTGTCATAAGTTACACAGAGATAAGGGGCGCGCCCGAGCCTGGGAGGGCGTAAGTACATCAACGAATAGACGCAACGGTACAACCCAACGAAACGTTGCGTTTGTTGCAAACCGAGCAAAGCGCCCTCCCGGGGGAGGCTCGGGCGCGACCCGGCTTTCAGCCGTGCCAGAACGCTGCAATGACAGTGCCTAAATAGCAAATCTCTACCCCTTCGGCGCCAAAAGTCGCAAACATGTGCGAATAAGCGTTTGCGCGTCACCATCACCGCCCTCCGCCATCGCCTCGGCAATCGCGCCTGCCGCTTCGCCCTGACCATAACCAAGGTTGACCAGTGCCGACAAGGCATCAGCCCGCGCCGCAGCACCACCGCCATCAACCGCCGCCACAGGCTTTGCCGCCGCAAAAGACGGCTCGATCACCACCGCATCATCCGCCACCGCCTGCGCCGCCCCGGCCGCGCCCATGGCCATGATCGCCGGGGCTTTATCCTTAAGCTCGCTGACCACGCGCTGCGCCAGCTTCGGGCCAACGCCGACCGCCGCCTTCACCGCAGTTGCATCACCCAGCGAGATCGCCCTCGCCACACCATCAACCCCAAGGGTTCCGGCAATCGACAAAGCCGCCTTGGCCCCGACCCCTTGCACCGAGGTCAGCAACCGATGCCATTCCTTTTCCGCCAATGTCGGAAAGCCGAACAATTGCAGATTATCCTCGCGCACCAGAAGATCGGTATAAAGCGCCACAACCCCGCCCGCGGCTGGCATCATCGCCAACGTCGGCTTGGCGCAATAGACGATATAGCCGACACCCTGCACATCAATCAGCGCGTGATCCTCGGCCTTGTAATCCAGCCGCCCTGTGATTTTGCCAATCATGCGCCTGCCCTTTTCAATGCCGCTTCAAGACGCCCGGCAAAGCGGGCGTGATGGGCGTGGCACAGCGCAATCGCCAAAGCGTCCGCCGCGTCCGGCCCTGCCAATTTTGCCGCCGGTAGCTGGGTTTTCACCATATGCGCCACCTGTTCCTTTTGCGCGTGCCCGACCCCGACCACGACCTTTTTGACCGTGTTGGGCGCATATTCGGCAACCGTCAAACCAGCCTGCGCCGGAACCAGCAGCGCAATCGCGCGGGCCTGCCCCAGTTTCAGGGTCGCGGCCCCGTTGGAGTTGACAAACGTCTGCTCCACCGCTGCTGCCTCGGGCACAAATTCGATAAACACCGCGCTTAATTGTTGATGCAGGCTGAGCAGACGGCTGGCCAGATCGCCGGATTTACTGGTGCAGGTGCCGTTGGCCACATGGCTAAGGCGGCCGCCATCCACATCAATAATCCCCCAGCCCATATTCCGAAGCCCCGGGTCAATCCCAATGACACGCATATTGCCCCTGCTCTATTATTTTTATTGCCCTCGACTAGCACGAAACAAGAACATTGGCCAGCATTCTGTTTGCTTTGGGCCGGTTTTTGGCAAATCCGCCGCCACGCCAAAAATAATTTCATAAACACTTCGAATAAAACCCGCCGGAAATGTCGGTTTCGGTCACTTTTCAACCCGCTTTTGTCGCTTTCAAATCAAACCTTTACCCTATGCAAAAACTGCATTTCAGCCATGCAAAAATGCCAATTGTTAAACGCCGAATCGCAGCCTATGTGCGGATTACGAAACCGGCGTATACCGGCCAAACTCAACATGAAGGATTGCAAAATGGCAACTTTTGAAACCACTCGCCCGGCACCTTTCGGGGCCGAAACCATTCACCGCATTGTGTCTGTTTTTGACGCAGGCGTCACTACGCTGGTTCAATGGAACAACAAGCGCGCAACCCGCAACGCGCTCAGCAAGCTCAGCACGCGTGAACTGGCCGATATCGGTCTGACCCGCGGCGATGTCGACGCGATGTCTGGGCCGTCCTACCGGCACTTCTAAGTCGGTGACGATTTTGAAATGAGGGTCGTATCCGCAAGGATACGGCCCTTTTTCGTGGCGGTTCTAACGCGCGAAAACCGGCGCGGCCAGATCGTACAGCGTCATGGTAAACGGGTCCGCCTTCATCACATAAAGGCCAATTTTTTCGCCCATGCTGGGATCGTAATACTGGCCCAGCCGCTTGTTATATTCGTATTCACCAACTTCAAGCACGATCATCGCCTTCATGCCAAAGATCATCGCCAATACCAGAATGACCGGAAAACGCGGAAAGCGCAGGCCCGAGCCGGTCTTTTTATAGACCATGCCCTGCCCCGGTACATAGATCTGTTTACCGGGTTTTTTCTTGCTATATTTCTTCACGCGCTGATTGAACGCGCTGATACTGGAATCGGTCATTGGCCCTCCCCTGAGCCGGAACGGTTTTCGTCAAATTGTATGTAAACGCCAAAAATGGCAGCAATCAGCCGGTTTTTTGCAAAGAAAGTGTCGACCACTCGCCCAACTGATCGAGCTTGGTCAGGCTGAAGCCACTCGTGCTATAGGCCGCAATAACCGCGTCGGCCTGCTCGTTCAGGATGCCCGACAGGATCACATGGCCCTGATCCGCCACATGGCGGCCCATATCCGGCGCAAGCGCAATCAGCGGCGCTTTCAGGATGTTGGCGAACACCAGATCAAATGGTGCCGCCGTCACAAGGCGCGTATGCTCAAACCCCGGGCAGGTCATGCAATCAACCTTGCCCGCAAGCCCGTTCAAGCCCAGATTTGCGACCGAGGTTTCAATCGCGATCTCGTCAATATCGCTGGCATGGATCGTCGCATCGGGCCAGATCTTCGCCGCTGCCATGGCCAGAACCGCCGTGCCACAGCCAATATCGGCGATGTTTTGCCCGACAAAGCCGCCTCTGGCCAGCCGGTCCAGCGCAATCAGGCAACCTTGCGTCGTACCATGGTGCCCGGTGCCAAAGGCCAGGGCCGCGTCAATCGCCAGCGCCACAACACCATCAGGCACCTTGTCCGCATCGTGACTGCCATAAAGGAAAAACCGCCCCGCCGTGATCGGCGACAGTTCGTGTTGCACATGCGCCACCCAATCGGTTTCCGGCAATTCAGACACCGCGAAGGAGTGTGCCTTGAACATGGTGGCCAGCAGGGCCAGACCGGCCTGATCCGGTGGCGCGATGAAATAGCCGCTGACCTCCCAAAGGCCGGAGCCATCCTCGAACGACAGCACAACCACACCGGTGGGTGCAGGGTTTAGCCGCTCCATCGCTTCGCCAAGCGCCTCGGCGTCAGTTTGGTTCCGGCAAGGTGGTTAACGCGGTATATGTTGGCATGTCAGCCCTCGTTTCCAATTATTGGCATTTTGATCCAGCCCAAGCTGTCAGGCGATAAGGGCCGCGCCCGATCCTGGGTGGGCGTCGCCACATTGATGGCTTGCTGATACGTTGCAACCCGATGCAATCTCAATTGTTTACGAAACGCTGCAAAAGCGCCCTCCCGGGGGGAGGATCGGGCGCGGCCCGGCCTTGCGGCCGTGCGGGATACTTTTGATAGGGCGACTTTCTCAATTCCGATGGCAATGAAAAACGACGCAAACGTCGGGTTCATCTATTCACACCTCGTTTCCACTTGGGCAGGTGATCCCCGTGCCGCCGATATTGCAATAACCGCCGGGGTTCTTGGCCAGATATTGCTGGTGGTATTCTTCAGCCATATAATAGGCCCCGCGCGGTGCAATTTCGGTTGTCACCCCGCCCCGCCCCGCCGCCAAGAGCGCGGCACTATAAGTGTCACGCGTGGTTTTAACCGCCGCCAAAAGCCCCTCATCCACATAAATCGCCGAGCGGTATTGCGAACCGCGATCATTGCCCTGGCGCATGCCCTGGGTCGGGTCATGGCTTTCCCAGAACACTTTGAGCAGCGCCTCAAACGTGATTTGAGCCGGATCAAACACCACCTCAACCACTTCGGCGTGGCCGGTCATGCCGGTGCAGGTTTCCTCGTAGGTCGGGTTGGGGGTGAGGCCGCCGCCGTAGCCCACGGACGTCACCCAGACCCCGTCAAGCTGCCACAAAAGCTGCTCCGCGCCCCAGAAACAACCCATGCCCAGCAAAACGGACTGCACGCCATCGGGACGATTGCCTTGCAAAGGTCGACCATTGACGAAATGGGTGTCCGCCGTTGCAATTGGTGTGGCGCGGCCCGCAAATGCGGCCTTGGCATCGGGTAAATCGGCAGGTTGACTCATCCGTTATCTCCTTTGGCGGATAGATAGGCAGCCTGCCCCGCCCTGTCCAGTCGCGCCACATAGAACCAGCCGGTCAACGCGGCGGCTGTTCCAACGATCACACCCGACAGAGCCGCCCCGTAAATCGCACCACTGGCAGCAAACCATGTGCTGAACAGCACCGCCAGGGGCCACAGGATCACCCCGTCGCGCAGCCAGTTGAACAGGGTCGACCACAAAGGCTTGCCCAAAGAGTTAAAGGCCGAATTGGCCACGAACAACGCCCCGGTGAAAATCCAGCCCCCGGCTGCCAGCAAGGTGAAGGCACGCACAATCTCGGACGCCTCGACCCCCAACCCAAAAACCCGGATGACGAATCCGGTGGCCAGCGCCAGCATGACCCATGCGATCAGCGTATAGATCGCACAAAACACCAACGCGTCGCGATAGGTGCGCTTGACCCGATCAAACCGCCCAGCCCCATAATTCTGCCCGAAAATGCCGCCAATGGCACCCGATAGCGCAAACAAGCCACCAAAAGTCAGCACCGTCAGGCGCGATACCACCGCCCAACCAGCCACCGCACTGTCGCCATATCCGGCAATGACCGAGGTGGCGATATAATTGCCGAAAGGTGTGGAAAGCTGGGTCAGGATCGCAGGCCCGGCCACCCACGCAAACGGCACAAAAAGCCGCTTGAAATCGGGCAGATCAATGCGCCCGGCCAGATCATGCACCTTCACGACATAATAAACCGACAGGCTGGCCGACATCAGCCGGGCGATCACAATCGCAATGGCCGCCCCGTCCAGCCCAAGGCCAAGGCCGAAAATCAGCACCGGATCAATCACCATCGACACCGCACCTGATGTGAGCGTGATCGACATCGCGCGCCACGCATCGCCCTCGGCGCGAAGAACGGCAGAGCCAACCATGCCCACCGCCATGAACGGCAAGGACGGCATCGAGATCATAAGATAGCGTGCCGCCAGCGCCGCCGTCTCGCCCTTGGCCCCGGCCAAAGCCAGCAGATCATGGCGAAAATAAAGCGTCGTGCCCGCCACCAGCGCCTGCAAGATGAAGGCCGAAATGGCGCAAACCGTGGTTTGACGGCGCGCATCCTCGCGCGCGCCCTGCCCGATCAGGCGCGACACCACCGCAATCACAGCCGCCATCATGCCCATGCCGAACGATACCGAAAAGAACTGGATCATCCACGAAAAGCCCAGCGCCGCCATCAGCCGCTCGACCCCCAGCAGCGACACCCAGAACAGGTTCGCCGCATCGATCAGGAACATGAAGGTCACGCCGGCAGCGCCGGTCAGGGTCATGCGCACCACATGGCCCATGGTGGAGCCTTGCGTGAACCGGCCAGAACCTTCAGCCATCCATCACTCCGCCGCCACGTTGGCGCGGTGCGCAAAAATAGTCTCGTTACCTTTGGCCGGATGGCGCGGGATCATCAGGACCAGCAACAGCGACGCCAGTGCCATGCCCGACGCCAGCCCGAATACCATGCCGGGCGAAGTGATCCACAGATAGCCCAGCAAGGCGGGCAAAAACACCGCCGCGATATGGTTAATGGTAAAGGCAACCGCCGCTGTCGGGGCAATGTCAGCGTCATCGGCGATCTTCTGAAAATAGGTTTTCTGTGCGAATGCCAGCGCGAAAAACATATGATCTATCACATAAAGCGTCGCCGCCAGCGCCGCCCCCCAGCCGAAATAATAGATGCCACCGTAAGCCAGAAACACGAAAATCAGGCCGGTATATTCAAACGCCAGCGCATTGCGTTCGCCAAACAGGGTCACGGCCCGGCCCATGATCGGCGCGAAGATGATGTTGGCCACATAGTTAATCATGAACAGGGCGGTCAGCATGTAGACCTCAAAGCCGAACCGCTCGACCATCATGAAGGCCGCGAAAACCACGAAAATCTGGCGGCGCGCGCCTGCCATGAACTGCATCAGGTAATAGAGCCAATAGCGGCGGCGAAACACCATGCGCCGGATTTGTGGCGTCGCACTTTCAAACTGCGGATAGGCGAAATAGCAGTAGCTCGCCAGCAACACAGTCGCCCCGCCACCCAGCATATAGGCCGTCTGATAGGTCAGCCCCCAGTATTTCCAACCGAGCAGAATAAGGCCATAGGCCAGCAGCGAAACCGCCGACCCCACGGCCACGATCCAGCCTAGAACCTGCGGGGCCTTGTCGCGATCAATCCACTGCAATTGCAGCGACTGGTTGACGGTTTCGTAATAGTGAAAGCCGATGGAGCTAATCATGGTGGTGACCAAAAGCCCCTCGAAACTCGGAAAATACGAGGTCACGGCCACGGCAAACCCCAGCGTTATCAGGGCGACGACACCCAAAACCTGCTCGCGCATCAACAACAGAACCGCGATCACGCCAACGGCCAGAAAACCCGGAATTTCGCGCACGGTTTGCAGCCAGCCGATATTCACCCCGTCAAAATCCGCGATCTCGATGACGAAATTGTTCAAAAGCGCGCCCCAGACCGAAAAGGCCAGCGGCATGGCCGCGGCCATCACGAACAGCAACACCAAAGGCTGACGCCAGCGCGGCAGGGATTTCGCTGCTTCAAGGGTCATGGTTTTGGGTGTGAGACGCGTGTTCATCCCACCGCCTTAGACCTTTCGCGCGACCTGTACCATAGGGGATTTTATGGCCAAAGCCTTGCAGGACCGCCTCGCCTTGGCGTGATATTTTGGCTCGACCAGCGCTGTCTTTTGGCGCGTTTAATACTATGGTTTTCCGCCACTGCGCTAGCGGGCTAGCGGGCTAGCGGGCTAGCGGGCTAGCGGGCTAGCGGGCTAGCGGGCTAGCGCAAGAAATTCATAAATCCGGCTAGCGGGCTAGCGGGCTAGCGAAGAAATTCATAAATCCTTCAACCTGTCAACACTTTCGAAATGTTTTGGCGATTAACCTTGCTCTGGAAAGAAATAATAATCGCCAAGGGGCTCGCAAAATGGTCGATCAAAACGCATATCGCATTGCGCAGATTGGAAATGCACTCGGCCATGCAAGGCGCGTGCGAATCCTGAAACTCCTGATCGCAAGTCCAAAATCCGGGCGCAGCTATGGCACCCTGCAAAACCTCATCGGTATCCCGGATGCATCCCTGCGCCACCACCTTCATGTCCTTGTAACCGCAGGGTTATTAATGCGCGCACGCAAGGGTTCAAGAACCGAAATTCGCCTCAGCCCCGGGCCCGCGCAACAAGAAATAGTGGCACTGTTGGGCTTATTGTCAAACCCGATCCAAGCGCAACGCCGAAGCGTGCCCGAATATTTGCCTTGGCAAAAACCCGCGCCTGCGCATGCCCGGCAACATCTGTTCGCAGGCCAACCCGCCGTCAATGTGGGTTTCAAACCGGAAAGCTCGGTTCACCCGCCGTGAATATCGGTACAACTTGCCTCTTCAAACTCCGAGGCAGTAGCGCATGATCGCTTTTTGCGCGTGTAGACGGTTCTCGGCCTCATCAAAAATCACCGAATTCGGGCCGTCCATCACCTCAGACGTCGCCTCTTCATCGCGATGCGCAGGCAAGCAGTGCATGAACAAAGCGTCAGAATTGGCCGCCTCCATCAACGCTGAATTCACCTGATAAGGGCGTAACTGGTTGTGGCGACGCTCGCGCGAGGATTGGCTGTCATGCATGGACACCCATGTATCGGCCACCACCAAATCGGCCCCCTCAACCGCCTTGAAAGGATCACGCTCAAGCGACACGTTCACACCCGCTTTTCGCGCCTCTCCAACAAAACCGGCCTCGGGATCCAGGATTTGCGGCCCGGTAAAGGTGAAATCAAACCCGAACCGCCCCGCCGCCTGCACCATGGAGGCACAGACATTATTGCCGTCCCCGGCCCAGACCACCTTTTTGCCTTTAATCGGGCCGCGATGCTCCTCAAACGTCATCACATCGGCCATGATCTGGCAGGGATGGGTGCGGTTTGTCAGGCCGTTAATCACCGGAACATCGGCATATTCAGCCATCTCAAGCAGCGTGTCCTCCTCGAACGTCCGCATCATAATCAGATCTACATAGCGGCTAAGAACCCGCGCCGTGTCGGCAATGGTTTCGCCGTGCCCAAGCTGCATATCGGTGCCGGATAGCAGCATGGTCTGCCCGCCCATCTGGCGCACGCCCACGTCAAAAGATACACGCGTCCGGGTGCTGGGTTTTTCAAATATCAGCGCCACCATATGCCCGGCCAGCGGGCAATCATCGTCCAACGTGCCCTTGGGCCGCCCGGCGCGCGCATCTTTCATGGCGCGCGCATTGTCTATGATAGCGCGCAGTTCCGCAGCCGGAGTTTTGTTGATGTCCAGAAAATGGGTCATAGCTTGGCCTCGATTGCACTTGCCGCCTGGTCCAGCCGCGCCACCGCGTCGGCGATTTCGTCCATGCTGATCGTCAATGCCGGCAGCAGGCGCACCACATTCTGACCGCCCGGAATGGTTAACAGATGCTGGTCGTAACCGGCCCTGACCACATCCATATTTGGCACCTTACAGGCCAGCCCGATCATCAAACCGGCCCCGCGCACCGCCTCAAAAACCTGCG
Source organism: Alphaproteobacteria bacterium (assembly GCA_013151535.1). Taxonomy (GTDB): domain Bacteria; phylum Pseudomonadota; class Alphaproteobacteria; order Rhodobacterales; family Rhodobacteraceae; genus UBA5972. The sequence continues at coordinate 15,627 of JAADIC010000298.1, forward strand.
GGTGGGCGGCAACCAGCCCTTCCAGTTTCTGGCGAAACGCCCCGGCTTTGCGGTTGACCCCAGCCAGAAAATCCGGTGTCGCGATCTCGTCCATCACCGCCGAGCCAACCGCGCAGGCCAGAGGGTTGCCACCATAGGTCGAGCCATGCGTGCCAGCCACCATGCCAGACGCCGCCCGCTCGGTGGCCAAACAGGCCCCGAGCGGAAAGCCGCCGCCAATGCCCTTGGCCACACCCATGATATCGGGCGAAATTCCGGCCCATTCATGGGCGAACAACTTACCGGTGCGCCCCATACCGCATTGAATTTCATCCATAATCAGCAACAGACCATGCTCGTCGCACAAGCTGCGCAGCCCTTGCAAAAACGCATCTTCCGCCGGAACAATCCCGCCCTCGCCCTGCACCGGTTCAAGCAGAATTCCGGCGGTTTGGGGCGTGATCGCCGCCGCCACCGCCTCAAGATCGCCAAACGGCACATGGGTGAAACCTTCAAGTCTGGGGCCAAAGCCGTTCACCAGCTTCGCCGCCCCCGCCGCAGCAATCGTGCCCAATGTGCGGCCATGAAACGACTCGGTAAAGGCGATGATCTCGCTGCGCTCACCCTCGCCCTTGGCACTGAAATGCTTGCGGGTCATCTTGATCGCACATTCCATCGCCTCGGCCCCGGAATTGGTAAAGAAAACCGTGTCGGCAAACGTCGCCGCCACCAGTTGTTCCGCCAGTTTTTCCTGATTGGGAATGTTATAAAGGTTCGAGGTGTGCCAAAGCTGTTCAGCCTGATCCTTCAGCGCCGCCACAAGGCGCGGATGGGCGTGGCCAAGCGATGTCACCGCGATCCCGGCCCCGAGATCAAGATATCGCGACCCATCCGCCTCAATCAGCCAGCTTCCTTCACCTTTGACGAAGGAAAGCGGCGCGCGGGCATAGGTCGGAATTACAGCGGAAATCATTATATGTTCCTTGATAGGGAAGGCTTTGGTTTGACGTAAAGTCAGCCTTGAGTCAATTCGGGGATAAGGGGGGGAACAGCAAGCGACACGCCCAAAGGCGCGGCGTCAAAAGATCAGGATCGTCGGAGTTTCTTGGACGGGATCAGGGCCATTTCGGGTCTGGCTTTCAAAGTTGAGACAGTTCCGTTTAGATCGGCAATTTGTGAATGTCCAGAACGTCTGTCGCAAAATTTTTCCCGAAAAATTTTCAGCGGAAGGGTTTTCGCTAAAATCCTTCAGTTTCAACCTGACTATTTCTCCACGCTGTCTTGTATCCCGCAGCCTGCGTGATAGAATGACGCAACATCATTCACCGCGACGGTTTGAGGGCACCCTCCCGCTGCGCATTTACGCTTGGAGACAGCATGTCCTGGACAGATGACCGCGTTGAGGTTTTGAAAACCATGTGGGGCGAAGGCAAATCCGCCAGCCAGATCGCCAAGGAACTTGGCGGCGTGACCCGCAATGCGGTGATCGGCAAGGTGCATCGCCTTGGCCTGTCAAACCGCGCCACCACGGCAGCCAAACCGACAACCAAGGAAAAACCGGCAGCGAAAGAATCCGCGAAGGCCACCGCCCCCAAGGCCAAAAAGCCCGAACCGGTGGTCGAGCCTGTGGCCAAACCGGTGAACCTGCCCTTGCGCCGCCCGATCATCAAGGCCGGCCAGCCCTTGCCGCCGCAACCCTCGGCCAACGAAATCAGCGCCGAGGCGCTGGCCACGGTCAAGGAAGTCGAAAAAACCGCAAAACAGCTTAACCTGATGGAGCTGACCGAGCGGGTCTGCAAATGGCCCGTGGGTGATCCCGCGACCGAAAACTTCTGGTTCTGCGGCCATCCGGTGCAGCAGGGCAAACCCTATTGCGAAGCCCATGTGGCGGTGGCGTTCCAGCCCATGTCCTCGCGCCGGGATCGCCGCGCCTCGCGTTAAACACTGGACAGGCGCGGCGGTTTTCGCCAAACTCCACTAAAGTGTAAAACCAGAAGGTCACAAGACCCAAGGCAAAACATCAGGCAAAGAGGCGCTGTTTCAATGCAGCCGGACGAGCATGTTACCTGTCAAAAAGATACGGCGTAAAACCGGTGAAGGCACGCAATATGCGGCGCTGTGTTACCGTGCGCGCAAGGGCCGCAAGGTTGAAATCCTGCTGGTCACCAGTCGCAAAACCGGCCGCTGGATCCCGCCCAAAGGCTGGCCGATGAAGGGCAAATCACCCGAAAAAGCCGCCGCTCAAGAAGCCTTTGAAGAGGCCGGCGTCAAAGGCCAAGTCTATGATTTCGCGCTTGGCCGATACCGTTATAAACGCGAAAATGGCGTGGGGAAACCTTCGGACGAGGCCTATATCTTCCCGCTAGAGGTCGAAAAACTGGCCAAGAGGTTCAAGGAAAAGGGCCAGCGCAAGATCAAATGGTTCAGCCCGAAAAAAGCGGCGATGCTGGTGCGCGAACCGAAACTGAAAAAGATCATCCGGGAGTTTGACCCGAAACTGTTGAAAGCAGGCTGAGGCCAACCAGAGCAAATCCAATCCAATTGAATTCACCCGATTGTAATCATTCATCGGTATGGTTAGATTTGAATCATGATCCGCTACACACTTAAATGCGACAAAGACCACAGCTTTGATAGCTGGTTCCAGACCGCTGCGGCTTTTGACAAGCTGAAATCGGCGGGGCTGGTGGCATGCGCCGTCTGTGGCAGCGACGAGGTTGAAAAGGCGATCATGGCCCCGCGCGTGCGCCCGGCACGCAGCGCGTCCAAAAACTCGCAAGTCGGCACTCTGTCGCAACCCGCCTCACCGGCGGAACAGGCGGTGGCCGAAATGCGCGCCAAGATCGAAGCCAAGTCAGAAGATGTCGGCGATAACTTCGCTGATGAAGCCCGCGCCATCCACGAAGGCGAAGCACCCAAACGCGCCATCATCGGTGAAGCCACGCCGGAAGCCGCCAAAAGCCTGATTGACGACGGCATACCTGTTGCCCCCCTGCCCTGGTCGTCGCGCAAAACCAATTAAAGCGAAACCAATCTGCCATTCTGACGCGATTTACCCGCCCTCCCTTGCGTGGCCCCGTGCGCGCCCCTAAAAGGCGGCAAAACTGTTAACCCACAAAGGTAGCCCCATGCCCCGGCTAGTGATGAAATTCGGCGGAACCTCGGTCGCTGATCTGGAACGGATCAAAAACGCCGCCAGCAAGGTCAGGCGCGAGGTTGAAAACGGCTTTGACGTGATCGTCATCGTTTCCGCCATGTCCGGCAAAACCAACGAGCTTGTGGGCTGGGTCAACCAGACCTCGCCGATGTTTGACGCGCGCGAATATGATGCGATCGTGTCTTCGGGTGAAAACGTCACCGCTGGTCTGCTGGCGCTGAGTTTGCAGGAAATGGGCATTCCGGCGCGCTCTTGGCAAGGCTGGCAGGTGCCGCTTATGACCACTTCAGCCCATGGCGCGGCGCGGATCGAGGAAATCCCCACCGACAATCTGGACGCGAAATTCAGCGAAGGCATGCAGGTTGCCGTGGTCGCGGGGTTTCAGGGCATCGCTGACGACGGGCGCATCACCACGCTGGGGCGCGGTGGTTCCGACACCACCGCCGTGGCCTTCGCCGCCGCCTTTGCAGCCACGCGCTGCGATATTTATACCGATGTGGACGGGGTTTACACCACTGATCCACGGATTGAGGACAAGGCCCGCAAGCTCGACAAGATATCGTACGAGGAAATGCTGGAACTGGCCTCGCTCGGGGCCAAGGTTTTGCAAACCCGCTCGGTCGAATTGGCTATGCGTTTCAAGGTGCGCCTCAGGGTTCTATCGAGCTTTGAAGATCAAACCGATAATTCCGGCACTCTTGTGTGCGACGAGGAGGAAATCATGGAAAACAAAATTGTATCCGGTGTTGCTTATTCAAAAGACGAAGCGAAAATGACCCTTGTGTCGGTGGCCGACCGCCCCGGCATCGCCGCCGCGATCTTTTCGCCTTTGGCCGCTGCGGGTGTCAATGTCGACATGATTGTGCAGAATATTTCCGAAGACGGGCGCACCGACATGACATTCTCCTGCCCCACCGATCATGTGGCCAAGGCCGAGGCGGCGATGGAAGCCGCCAAAGCCAGCGGCGAGATCAACTTTCATGGTTTGATCGCCGACAGGGACGTGTGCAAGGTTTCGGTTGTGGGCATCGGCATGCGCAGCCACGCCGGTGTTGCCGCACAGATGTTTGAGGCCCTGTCGGCGGAAGGTGTGAACATCAAGGTCATCACCACCTCGGAAATCAAGGTTTCGGTGTTGGTCGATCGCAAATATATGGAGTTGGCGGTGCAGGCCTTGCATGATACTTTCGGGCTTGAGACAGCAGCCTAAGCCAACAAAAACCGGGAAGAATCGGGGCCAAAATGCCCGAAAACACAGGTCAGACACGCGGATCACGCTCGCGCAATCTTCTGAAACGACTCAGCGACACATTGGCGGTCGAGGGCGAGGGCCAGGCGCGGCTTGACAAAATCACCAACCTGATTGCCGATGCTCTGGCGGCCGAAGTGTGCTCGATCTACCTGCTGCGCGACCCCAAAACGCTGGAACTTTGCGCCACCGAAGGGCTGAACCCGGACTCGGTGCATCAAACCCGCCTGCGCATCGGCGAAGGTCTGGTCGGGCGCGTCGCACTCGAGGCCCGCCCGATCAACACGCCGGATGCCACCAAGGCGCGCGGCTTTCGCTATATGCCTGAAACCGGCGAAGAGATTTTTTCGTCCTTCCTTGGTGTGCCGATCCAGCGTCTGGGTGAAATGCTGGGCGTGCTGGTGGTCCAGACCAAAGACGCCCGCACCTTCAGCGATGATGAGGCTTACGGTCTGGAAGTCGTCGCCATGGTCATCGCCGAAATGGCTGAACTAGGGGTTTTTGTCGGCGAAGGCGCGGCCCTGTCCGCCCCGCACCAGCAAGCGGCGACCTTTCGCGGTGGCGTAGCACAGGAAGGCAGTGCCGAGGGGCATGTGTTGCTGCATGACCCGCAAATCGTCATCGCCAATCCTGTGGCGGACGACCCCGAGGTTGAGAAAAAGCGCCTGCATAAGGCCATGGACACCCTCAAGGGTGACGTGGATGACATGCTGAATATGGAGCTGAGCGGAGCGGCTGATGAGCACCGCCAGGTGCTTGAGGCCTACCGCATGTTTGCCAATTCCAAGGGCTGGCTGAAGCGGATGGAGGCCGATATAAGGTCCGGCCTTGCTGCCGAAGTTGCGGTAGAAAAAGAACAAAGCGCCACCCGCGTGCGCATGGCGCGGGTGCCCGATCCCTACCTGCGCGAACGCCTGCATGATCTGGATGATCTGTCGAACAAATTGCTGCGTCTGTTGACGGGGCAGGGCCGGACCGCCGGCAGCGACATCCCCGATGACGCCATTCTGATCGCGCGCAATATCGGCCCCGGCGAGTTGCTGGAATATGGTAAAAAACTTAAGGGTATCGTGCTTGAGGAAGGCTCGGTCGGCTCTCACGCCACCATCGTCGCCCGGGCGCTGGCCATTCCTTTGGTGATTCACGCCGAAAAGATCACCCGCGAGGCGCTGAATGGTGATCTGATCCTTGTGGACGGCGATCAGGGCCTGGCCCATCTGCGCCCCGAAGACAGCGTCGCCACCGCCTTTCGCGATAAAATGGCCATGCAGGAGGTGGCGCAGGAAAAATACCGCTCGATCCGCGACAAACCGGCCACCACCAGGGACGGCGTGACAATTGGTATGCTGATGAATGCCGGGCTGATGGCCGATCTGCCCAGCTTAGAGAGTTCCGGGGCCGACGGGGTTGGCCTGTTTCGCACTGAATTGCAGTTTCTGACCCG
>JAADIC010000246.1:0-6567 GCA_013151535.1 Alphaproteobacteria bacterium
CGATATCCGAGGAATAATTCAGCTCATGCGCGCCCATCTTGCCCATGGCCAGCACCACCATGCCGCAAGCGGTTTGGAGATCTGCCTCGACACATCCCGGCAATTTGCCGCGTTTGAACTCAGCCGTCAGCAGATTGATAAGCACCATGTTGACCGCATGATCGGCGAAATCGGTCAGGGTTTTGGTCACGTCCTCAAGCTCCCACATGCCGCCGAGATCAGCCAGCGCGGTATAAAGCGCAATATGGCGTTTGGCGCGGCGCAGGTCTTTGGCCAGATGCGGGTTTTGCGGCGTGATCGCGGCCAGAATATCGCCAATGACGCGCTTTGGGGGCTGTGCAAGGACCGACAACAGCCAGTCACCCTCACGCTTCAGCAATCCGCGCAGATAGGGGCTGCATCCGGCCACGCCGTTGATAAGCGCCCGAATGTTCTGGGGCGCATCCGGGTACAGCGCCGCGACTTCGGTGCCGTGCTCAGGCTCAAAGGGAATCGGGGCTTTCTGGGTCTTGGAAATCAGGCTCATGGCAAAAGCATGCTTTGCCTGAAAACCAGCGTCAACAGGGCTTGTCGCGCGCGCCCGCGCGAATGATAGTAAATCCTGACAGCGAGGGGCGGATCATGAGCAAAAGTCTGAAACGGGTACGCGGCCATCTGGCAGAGCTTGGTCTAAAGATCGACATTCTGGAAGTTACGGTGCCGACCAATACTGCGGCGCAGGCGGCGGCAGCGCTTGGCTGCAAGGTTGACCAGATCGTGAAATCGGTGATCTTTCTGGGGCTGGAGAGCGGTAAAACCGTGCTGTTCCTGACCTCGGGCAGCCAGCGGGTGGATGTGGAACAGGCGGCGCTGCTGGCGGGTGAGCCGCTGGGCAAGGCCGATGCCGCCATCATTCGCGCCCAGACCGGTTTTGCCATCGGCGGGGTGTCACCCTTTGGCCATCTCAGCCCGATCAGGGCGTTTTTTGACCCGCATCTGCTTGATTTTGCCGTGATTTGGGCCGCTGCCGGCACCCCGCGTCATATGTTTGACATCGCGCCTAAACTGCTGGTGGAGACGACCGGCGCAACCGTGGCCACGTTTACAGAATAGCCAGAACCGAACGCGCCGCGCGCAGGCCCGGGGCCTCACCACCGCGCCCCAGCATGACAAGCGCCTGATCGGCAGCCGCTTGCTGGGTGGCGCGCAGAGACTTATCGCCAAGCATCGCCAGAACCTTTGGTGTGATCCTGTCCGCCGTGCACTCCTCAAACAAAAACTCGGGCACCGCCATGGTATCGGTCAGGATGTTGACCAGCGTGGCGGTTTTCAGCTTGACCTTCTTCTTGACAATGCGCGTGGTCAGCCAGTTGAATTTATAGGCGATCACCATCGGTGTGCCCATCGCCGCCAACTCCAGCGACACGGTGCCGGATGCCGCCAACGCCAGATCAGCCGCCGCAAAAGCCAGCGATTTACGCGCCTCGGCCAGCGCGGGGGCCATGTTGCGCGGGTCCAGCAGGATCGGCTTGCCGGGCCAGTCGGCCAGCATGGTTTTCAGCGTATCGGCGAGGCTGCCAACGGTCGGGATCACAAACCGCGTCTTCGGGCGCTCAAGCGCAATCCGCGCCACCACACCGCCAAAAACCGGCCCCATGCGGTTAACTTCGCCCATGCGCGAGCCGGGCAGGATCAGCAGCATCTCCTCATTTGGCGTGATCCCGAGACTGGAGCGAAAATCTGCCTGCGCGGCGGGATCCGGCACCGGTTCAGCCGCCACCGGATGGCCAACAAAATCGCAGCCCATGCCCTCGGCCTGCATGAAGGGCGGCTCAAACGGAAACAGGGCCAGCACATGATCGATATGGCGCGCCATTTTCGCGGCGCGCTCGGGGCGCCATGCCCAAACCGTCGGGGCCACATAGTGGATGGTTTTGAGCGCCGGATTAGCCAGCTTCGCCTTTGCCGCAACCCGCAGGCAGAAATCAGGCGAATCAATGGTAATCAGGGCGTCAGGTTTGCTGTCGCCAATCGCCGCCACACTCTGTTTGATCCGCGCCAGCAGCTTGGGCAGTTTCGGCAGCACCTCGGCCAGTCCCATCACTGACAGATCGGACATGGGAAACAGGCTGTCCAGCCCCTCGGCCTGCATCAGAGGGCCGCCGACGCCGGTAAATTCCACACCCGGTTCAAGGCTTTTGAGGCCCGCCATCAGGCTTGCCCCCAAGCGATCCCCGGAAGGCTCGCCCGCGATCAGGAACAGCCGGGTCACGATGTACTTTCAGGCAGGCCATAAAGGAACAGGCCCAAGCGGTTCGCCGCCGCGATGGTTTTATCGCGCTCTAGGATCAAGACTTGTCCGGCCCGCACCGCCACCCCGCCAAGCCCGGCTTTGGCGGCGTTTTCCAGCGTATCCGGCCCGATAACGGGCAGGTCCATGCGCCGATCCTGACCGGGCTTTGCGCCCTTGAACAACACGCCGCGCCCGCCCGCAGGATCAGGCCGCAAGTCCTGAGAGCGCGCGACAAAGCCCAACATCGCATCGGTGCCTTGCAGGCTTTCAACCCCCAGACACAGGCCCTGCGCCGCCACAGCCCCCTGCCCGACATCGACCACCCCAAGCGCCGTTGTAATCTCGGCGGCGCGGGTGATATCGGCCAGATCGGCCTCGGTTGGTGCAATCGCGCCAAGCACGCCAGCGACGGCCAACAAACCCGCCAGAACCTCATGCGCAGCCTCGATCACAAAGCCCTCGGCCTCGAATATATCGGCCACCGCTTGCAGGGTTCCGCCATCCCCACCCGCCATTTTCGCGGCCAGAACCGGCAGGATTGCCTGCGTTCTGGCGTCTAGCCGCGTCATATCAAGATTTGGCCGATCCACCCCGCCCGCAAAAACCACCGAAGGGCAATTCACGGCTTTCAACGCGTCAAACAGCGCCCCGAATCGCTCAAACTCAGCCTCGATCAGCGTTTGATCCTCAACCCAGTCCAGCGCCATGCCTGCAATCCGCACAACTACATGTGGCCGCCCGATCCGCGCACATTCCACCGCCAGCATCTGCGGCAGATTTCCGCGTCCAGCGATGATGGCAAGGCCGCTCATCGCGCTATTCGGGCGTGCAGAACGACCGGTCGGAATTCGCCAAGACGAATTCCAGCAGGTCCAGCACCAAAGGATTGTCGCTGGCCTCATCCGCCAGCGCCTGCGCCCGGTCCAGCAAAGCGCCTTCACCCATGAACAGCGCCTTATAAACCCGCCGCAACTCGTTGATCGCGGCCTTGTCGACGCGCCGCCTAAGGCCAATCAGGTTCAGCCCGGCAAGGCTGGCACGCACCGACAGCGTGGTGCCGTAGGGGATCACATCGTTCACCACGATCGAAGCCGCCCCCACCATCGCGCCCTTACCAACCCGGCAAAACTGGTGCAGACCAGCCATGGAGCCGATCACCGCATTGTCACCGATCACCACATGCCCGGCGATCTGCACGTCATTGGCGATGACGATATTGTTGCCAAGCTGGCTGTCATGGCCCACATGCACCTGTATCATCAACAGGTTACCATCACCCACGCGGGTCACACCGCCACCACCCTCGGTGCCGGGATTGATGGTGACATATTCGCGGATATCGTTGTTTTTACCGATCACCAGGCTGCTCGGCTCGCCGTTATATTTCAAGTCCTGCGGCTGGCTGCCCACGGACGCGAAAGGCCAGATTTTGGTTCCCTCGCCGATAACAGTATCGCCAGCCACCACCACATGGCTGAGCAATTCGACATTGTCGCCCAGCCTGACCTGAGGGCCAAGCACACAAAACGCGCCGATGCTGCAATTGGCACCGATCTGCGCCCCGTCCTCAACAACCGCGCTGGCGTGGATTTTGGCACTGGGATGGATCATATCGGGCATATCCGGCCTCACAAAACGCCCTTGGGCAAGTCGATCATGGCGGTGTATTCGGCCTCGGCGACCACGTTGCCTTCCACACGACCTTCACCCCAGAATTTCCAGATTTTACCACGCCCGCGGATCACCCGCACATGCAACTCCAACACATCACCTGGCACCACCATGGCCCGGAACCGGCCCTTATCCATGGTCATGAAATAGACCAGCGGGTTCTTGTCGATCAGATCAAGGGTTTGGGAGACCAGCACCGCCGAGGTCTGGGCCATCGCCTCGATAATGGTCACCCCGGGCATGATCGGCTTGGCCGGAAAATGGCCCTGAAAATGCGGCTCGTTATAGGTCACGTTCTTGATACCGACGGCACTTTCACCGACCTTGATATCGCGCACCTTGTCGATGAACAGGAACGGATAGCGATGCGGGATCATCCGCTGGATCATCGCCAGATCCACGGATAGGAGGTCGGTCTGTGCATCTTCAGTCATGGGCGTGCCTTTTGTGAGGGTTTTCAACACCTAGCAACCCCGCCAGAGGCTGACAAGCGATCAGGGGTTTGAAGGGGTGGTTTCGCTGCCATCGCCGATGGCCGCATTGACCCGGGTGACCGCCAGTGCGGTGATATCCATCTGCTCGGACGCGATGATGGTCGAGCGTTCGTCAAGTATGGCGATGGCGCTCAACTCGTCCGCCAGCGCCACCAGAACCGGAAAGGCGGCTTTGAAAAACCGCTGCTGTTCGGAATCCGCGAAATTGTTCAGGGCCAGGGATTTTTGCGCCTGTTCGGTGCGAATCGCCTCGACCTTTTTGTCAAACGCATCTGCCAGAACCCGAAAATCGGCCGGGCTTAGGCTGGCGCGCTGATCGGTCAGGGCCTGTTCCTCGATCTTCAGCTCGCCCTCGATCCGGCGGTTTTCCGATGCAACGGCCGAGGAGCGGGTCTCGATATCCCTGCGCACCCTGAGGCCGAAATCCGACTGGTTGAACAGGCGGTCCTGACCAAGGGTGAAAATCCGGTTCGCGGCCTGCTGGGCCTGCCCGAGCGCTGGAAAAGATAACGCAAATATCAGAAACAGCCACTTCAATTCCGCGATCAAGGCCAGCTTACCCATTCAAAAACTTGTACCGATGGTCATGCTGATGGACTCGGCCTCATCATAACTTGGGCCGCGAACAACACGGGAAAAGTTGAACCGGAGCGGGCCAATTGCAGTTTTCCAGAACAGCGAAACACCGATCACGGCGCGCAGGTTGAAACCGGAAGTGGTCACTAAATCCAAGCCATCACCAGCAATCAACCCGCCATCGAGATCATCCAGCCCCCAAAGCGAGCCGACATCCATGAACACACCACCGCTAACGCCATATTCTTCAGGCAGGCCAATCGGAAAGTTGGCCTCAAGGCGGGCAACTGCGAACATATTGCCACCAAGCGCATCTTGGTTTGTACCCACGGTAGTGTCACGCGGCCCCATCCCCTTGGACTGATAGCCACGCATGATCGCATCCCCCAGAAAGAAACGGTCGCCCAGCGAACTGGTGCCGGAAAAATCAGACAGAAACCCGCCCTCAAGTTCAAGGTTCAACACCAGTGCATCATTGAACCGGGTCGTGCGCCCACCGATCAGGGCCGAGGTTTTGGTATATCCGACCGCGCCACCCAAACCCGCGATTTCCTGGGAGACCCGGAAAATGATCCCCGAATTGCGGCTAAGCCCGCTGGTGCGGTTGTCAAACACATAGGTCAATCCGATCGAGCTCAGATTACGCGTCCCGGCGACAATCAGCGCCGACGATGCCACATCGACGTTCAGTATTTGATTTGAGGCGTAGCGATACTTCACATCAAGCCGCCCGTTTTCACTGATAGGAAAGCCAAGGTTGGTGGAAAACCCAGTGTTGCGCGTGTCATAAAAAGCGTTTTGCTGGGTCGTGCTGCTGCGAAATGCATTGATGGAAAACCGCAGGTCACGATCCAGAAACGAGGGCTCGGTAAAGGTCAGTTCGGTGTTCAGATTATCCGAGCCGCCGCCAAGTTCGATTTTCACGAACTGACCGCGCCCAAGGAAGTTGCTTTCAGACAGGCTGACGGTACCGCCAACCCCGCTCGAGGCCCCGTAAGTAACGCCAAAAGACAGGCTGCCGGTGTTTTTCTCTTCCACGTTGACATCAACGATGATGCGATCACCGCTCGAACCCTCGCGGGTGGTCACATCGGCCTTGGCAAAAAAGCCAAGGGCGCTGATGCGCGACGAGGCCTCGCGGATTTTACGCGGATTGAACGCATCCCCCTCGACCGTGTCGAACTGGCGGCGGATCACCCGATCCAGCGTGGTGACATTACCTTCGATGTCGATGCGTTCCACGAAAATCCGTGGGCCGCGTTCTATTACAAACTCGATATCCAAGGTGCGGGTGTCGTCATTGCGGGTCACGCGCGGGTTGATACGGATAAAGTTCAGGCCGGCCTTGGTGGCAACGGCCTCCATCCGCGCGATCGTGCTATCCAGCATATTCGGAGAATAGGTCTGGCCGGATTTGATCTTGATGACTTTCTGGTAGTTATCAACATCGATTTCCGCCAGCGCGCTTGTGGTCGTGATCTCGCCGAAATCGAACGACTGGCCCTCCCGGACCTTGAATGTCAGGAAAAAACCATTGCGCTCGCGCACGGATTC
>JAADIC010000246.1:6602-16672 GCA_013151535.1 Alphaproteobacteria bacterium
CCGCGTGACAGGTAGAAATCGCGCAGCACCTGTTTGTCAAACTCGATCCGGTCGGCAATGAACGTATCGCGCTTGATTAATGCCCGCAGGATACCTGCCTGTTTGGTAGACAGAATGCGCCGCAGGCGACGGTCGGAAAAATTGCGGTTGCCAACAAAGCTGAGCCGCTGGATTTCAACCACTTTGCCCTCGAACACCTCGAACACCAGATCGACGCGGTTGTCGCTGCGTCGGATGATTTTCGGGCGCACCTCGGCGTTAAAACGGCCTGACTGGCGATATGCCTCGACGATCTCGGCGGCATCGGCCTCGGCCTGGGCCGGGCTATAGGTGCGGCGTGGCTGCGAGGTGATGACCTGGATCAGTCTTTCGTCCTTGATCCTTTTATTGCGCTCAAAGTTGATGCGGTTGATGGTCGGGAATTCGCGCACCACGATCACAAGGCGATTGCCGCGCGGCGTCACCGAAACCTCTTCAAACAGGCCCGAGGCCTTCAGGTTTTGAAACGCCGCATTGATCTGGCCCGGCGTGACCAGCTTGCCCGGCAGGATATTGGCGAAATTCCGAATGGTGGAGCTTTCAATCCGCTGGTTACCGCGCACCACGATCTGGCTGAACTTCAGGCTCGTGGTTTTTGGCGCGGTATTGGGCGGTGGTGTCGTTTGTGCCAAAACAATCACCGGCGCAATTACCGTGAATAGTCCGCTCAACATCGCCAGCAGCAGCGCAAAGCCCCAGGCTTTGCTTTTCAATACATGCATCGTCATTATCCAGTTCCAACCGCTCGAGGTTTTGGCCCCCACTCCCACACGGTGCGGACTCGTTCCTGTCTGAATAGGTGGATTCCCTGCCCTTGTCAAAACGACAAGCACAAAAACGGCCACTGATTCCGCCCAGCAGCCGCAATAAATTACATTATGTGGTTTTTTGGCCAAACCGGGCCGCCAGATTGCCCGGATTTACAGAAATATCGAGGCGTTCACCGGCTGACTTTCAACAAAGGTCGAATTGGCGTATTCGACGCCAACCCAGCCAACCGCCGCCAGGGCCGCGATGATGAAAAGGACCGATAACAGACGGTCATTGTTGACTTCAAACAAAAGCCCCAGTCCCTTATATCCTGTCATCATATTTTGCATAATGAAACCTGCCTCATCTGGTTTTGTTATGCTTTGTTTTGGCCCCCGATTGTGGCGTCACTATGACCGAACAATGAAAATTGTTGGGTCTACCTGGAGCGAAACCAATCTAAATGGATTCGGGTATTCAGCCTCCGGCCCGAGGCAGCGTTTGTTTTTCCAAACGCGTTCGGGCCGGAGGCTGAATTCAATTGAATTGGATTTGCTTTAACAAAGGAAATCGTTGGTCAGCGCGAAGATCATGAAACCGATGATGATGAACAGACCGGTGGACATCAGGATATTCATCACCCGCTCGTTCGGTTTGCGCCGGGTCACCGCCTCGTAGGCGAAAAACACCAGATGACCGCCATCCAGAACCGGAATCGGGAAAAGATTGATAAGGCCAACACCGACCGAAATCAGCGCAATGATCCAGACGAAATCATCCAGCCCCTGTGACGCCGCGTCGCCCGCCGCATCCGCCATACCGACCGGCCCCTGCATGTTGCACGGGCTGATTTTGCCAGTGGCGATATTGTAAAGCGCGTTCAGCGACAAATCGATCAAACGCCATGTCTGAATGGAGCCGATCTTGACCGCCTCAAAAAGCCCGACCGAGCGGGTTTGCTGCTCAAAGAACAGGCTGCCGGTGATGCCGATCAGCGCGCGTTGCACATATTCGCCGTCACCATTGGGCAGATCGACCATTTTGGCCGCCAGTGTGAACTCAAGTATCTCGCCGCCGCGCCAGACTTTCAGAACCATGTCCTTGCCACCCGAGGCCCCGACAATGTCCTGCAATTCGTTGAACGCGATGATATCGCGCCCGTCTACGGACAAGATTAGATCACCAACCTCAAGCCCGGCATTGATCGCCGCCGAACGGGGCGAGACGCTCTGGATCAGGGGCAATAACGGGAACGGGCCGGTCACGCCAATAACATCGTCACCGCGCTTCACCTGATAAATCTGCGGTCTCGTCGGGTCAGACTGGGCCCGGGCATAATTCCCCAGATCGGCAACCGTTGGTGTTTCAACCCCGTTGACCGACAGGATCACATCACCCTGGCGCATCTCGTTCACCATGTCCGGCAGGGGTTTCAGGGATTTAACGATCGGCTGATCGGTTGAAAGACCGGTCGTCAGCAGCAGAACCGTAAAAATCGCAATCGCAAGGATGAAATTCGCCACCGGCCCGGCAACGATGGTCAGGGCCTTCTTGTAAAGTTTCGCGCCGTGAAACGAGCGCGATCGGGTATCGGCATCCATCGCCGCCATCGCCTCGGGATCATTGCGGCTCGACGCATCGGCATCGCCCAGAAATTTGACATAGCCACCAACCGGCACAGCGGCCAATTGCCAGCGCGTGCCGTGTTTGTCGACGCGCGAATAAAGCACCGGGCCAAAACCAAGCGAGAACACCTCGGCATGGATACCTGACCAGCGCCCGACGATATAATGGCCGTATTCATGCACCGAAATGATGACGCTCAGAACCGCGATAAAGGCAATTGCCTTGAACAGGAAGCCGCCGAAAAACGGAATTGACGTGATTAGTTCCAAGATACCCTCAAGATGCCCGTTGCAAGGCAATAGCTTCGTTTGTTTTCAGACGCGCCAACTTGTCAGCCGCCAGCACGTTATCCAAATCAATTGTGTCTGTTTTAAGGTCGCCCGCCCGCGTCGCAGTTTCAAGGGCGGCCTCCACATAATTTGCCATATCCAGAAAGCCGATCCTGCGCGCCATGAACGCGTGATAGGCGGTTTCCTTGGCTGCATTGAGCACCGCCCCGGCCAGCCCGCCCAGTGCCATAACCTCGCGCGCCAGACGCAGGGCCGGAAAGCGCACCTCGTCCGGCGCTTCAAAATCAAGGCGTGACATCCGGGCCAGATCCAGCGGTTCCACCGGCAATTCGCGCCGCTCGGGCCAGTTCAGCGCGTAACCGATGGCAAAGCGCATATCCGGCGTGCCCATATGGGCCAGCAACGAGCCGTCGATGAAACCAACCAGCGAGTGGATGATGGACTGCGGGTGGATAATCACCTCGATCACCTCGGGTGCAACACCATAAAACTCTTTCGCTTCAATCATTTCCAGCGCTTTGTTAAACATAGATGCACTATCGACCGAGATCATATCCCCCATGTCCCAATTGGGATGCGCCAGAGCCTGCTCCGGTGTCGCTGCCGCCAGTTGTTCAACGCTCCAGTCGCGGAAAGGTCCACCCGACGCCGTCAGGATCATACGGTTGACGCGGCTGATATCTTCATGGCCAAGGGCTTGAAATATCGCCGAATGTTCGCTGTCCACCGGCAGGATTGTCGCCCCGTGCTGTTTCGCGGTGGCCAGCATCAACGGCCCCGCCGCCACCAGACTTTCCTTATTGGCCAGCGCCAGAATATTGCCATGCTCAAGCGCGATCAGCCCGGGTTCCAGCCCTGCGCAACCGCCAATGGCCGACATTGTCCAATCGGTTGGCATGGCCGCCGCTTCGGCAATTGCAGCCGCACCCGCCATCGCGATTATATCGGTTCTTTCAAGGGCTTGGCGCAGTTTGCTAAAGCAATCTTCATGGGCAGTAACCACCACTTCAGCCCGCAATTCCCGCGCCTGCTGCGCCAGCAAGGCCACATTGCGCCCACCGCTAAGCGCCACAACATCAAACGCCTCTGCCCCGCCCTGACGGCGCAACAGATCAACCGTATTGCAGCCAATCGAGCCGGTTGAACCAAAGATCGAAACCCGGCGCATATCAAAATCCGCCCAGTTTCGGCAGGCCCGTCAAATTTGTGATCACAAACAAAAACAGGGCCGCCCCGATCAACGCATCGAACCGATCCAGAAAGCCGCCATGGCCGGGAATAAGGTTCGAGCTGTCCTTGATCGCCGCCGCCCGCTTGATGGCGCTTTCAACAATATCACCGATCTGTGCGGCAATGGCGGTCAGGACGCTGAACAGCACCAAAAACCCCTCGGCCCCGGCGAATATCACGAAATACAGCCCGACAAGGGCTGCCAATATCCAGCCGCCCATGGTGCCCGACCAGGTTTTCTTGGGGCTTATCTTTGGCAATATCTTCGGCCCGCCCAATATGCGGCCAAAGAAATAGCCGCCCACATCGGATGCGATGACCACCGCCACCAGCCAGATCACCCAGCCAAGGCCAGATTGCTGGCGCAGCCAGAACATTTCGGCCACAGCAAACAGCAAAGCCAGCCCGTAAACCAGAAACACACCCCTGCCCTTGGCGATCATCACCAACCCCAGAACCGGGGCCAGCCCCAACGCCGCCAGCGACACAAGTTCGGTATTATAACCAACCCGCAGCGCCGCAGCGCCACCGATCAGGCCCAGAATAACGGTTTTTTGCGCCGCAAGCGCAGGCGCAAGCATGCGCGCCAGCTCCCAGATCATCACACCACCGGCGACGGATAACAGCGCCAGAAACACCCAGCCGCCCAGCCAGATCGCGCCGACACCGAGCACGATCATCACAATCGCCGAAATCAGGCGCGGGCGCAGATCGTCAAAGCTGCTCATGCAGAGGCGGCACCAAAACGCCGCTCACGACCGGAAAATCCGCTGACGATCCGCTCAAATTCTGCGGCTGAAAAATCCGGCCACAGGGTATCGACGAAAGCATATTCCGCATAGGCCGATTGCCACAGCAGAAAGTTCGAAATCCGCTGCTCGCCCGAGGTGCGAATGACTAGATCAGGATCCGGCAGATAGCGGGTATCAAGGTAATAGCCGATGCTGTCCTCGGAGATATCTTCAGGCGCGACACGGCCTTCGGCGGCGTCTTCCGTCAGGGTGCGAATGGCGCGGGTCAGCTCGTCACGCCCGCCGTAATTCAGCGCAATCGTCAGGTTCAGATGCTCATTGCCAGCGGTCTTTTCCTCGAGCGAGGCCATCAGATCAATCAGCTTGCCATCAAGGCGCGTGCGATCGCCGATAAAGCGCACCCGCACCCGATTCTCGTGCAATTTGTTGGCCTCTTTCAGGATATAGCGGCGAAACAGGCTCATCAATCCGGCCACTTCGGCTTCGGCGCGTTTCCAGTTTTCCGTCGAAAAAGCGTAGAGTGTCAGGTACTTAACCCCGATATCCGGGCACAGATCGACAATCTCGCGCACGCGCGACGCCCCCTTGCGATGCCCGACAAGGCGCGGTAGGCCACGGCGCGTGGCCCAGCGACCGTTACCATCCATGATAACGGCCACATGTTCGATTTTGCGTATGGGTTCGGTCTTGCCCGTCACCTGATCCCTCTTTTCATTGTACCCGTTTTCACGGTTTTACACCCGCATGATGTCTTCTTGCTTGGTCTCAAGGCTCTTGTCGATCTCAACGATGGCTTTGTCGGTCAGATCCTGAATTTCATCGCCCCACAGCTTCTGGTCATCCTCTGACATACTGTCCTTGGCCTTCTTGATCTGGTCCATACCGTCGCGGCGCACATTGCGCACGGCGATGCGGGCATGTTCGGCGTATTGCCCCGCGACCTTGCTCAGATCACGGCGGCGTTCTTCGTTCAACTCGGGGATCGGCAGGCGCAAAATCGTGCCATCCATCACCGGATTAAGCCCAAGGCCTGAATTGCGGATCGCTTTATCGACCGCCGCAACCAGCGTTTTATCCCAGACATTGACCGTGACCATGCGAGATTCCGGCACATTCACCGTGCCGCATTGGTTCAGCGGTGTCAGCGCGCCATAAGCATCCACCATGATCGTATCCAGCATCGAGGCCGAGGCCCGCCCAGTGCGCAGGCTTGAAAACTCGGTTTTCAGCGCGCCCAATGCCCCGTCCATCCGGCGTTCAAGATCATCAAGGTCGATTTCGATTTCGTCAGACATATTTAGGGCCTTTATGGATATTCGGAATAGTTGGTATTGCTTAACGCTCTTTTAACCTGACTAGCCGACCTGTGTAAACGTACCTTCCCCGCGCAAGACCCCGACAAGCCCACCCGGCGCATCAAGCGAGAACACGATGATCGGCAGGTCATTGTCGCGCGCCAGCGCAATGGCGCTTGCATCCATGACTTTCAGGTTCTTTTGCAGAACTTCGTCATAGCTGACCCGATCATAGCGCACGGCGTCGGCGAATTTATTCGGGTCTTTGTCGTAAATCCCGTCGACCTGCGTGCCTTTCAGGATCACCTCGCAGCTCATCTCGTTGGCGCGCAGGGTGGCTGCGGTGTCGGTGGTGAAATAGGGGTTGCCGGTTCCGGCAGCAAAAATACAGACCCGCGCCTTTTCCAAGTGGCGCACGGCGCGGCGGCGAATGTATGGCTCGCACACCTGATCCATCGGAATGGCGGAAATAACCCGGGTGAACACGCCAAGGGATTCCAGCGCCCCCTGCATGGCCAGGGCGTTCATCACCGTCGCCAGCATGCCCATATAATCGGCGGTGGTGCGCTCCATGCCCTGTGCTGAGCCTTGCAAGCCGCGAAATATGTTGCCACCACCGATGACCATGCAAATCTCGACACCCAGATCGTGAACCTCTTTGATCTGGGCCGCAACGCGTTCGACCGTGGGCGGATGCAGGCCGAACCCCTGATCGCCCATCAACGCCTCGCCCGAAATTTTTATCAACACCCGATTATACTTGCACCCTTGTTTGTCTGGTGTTGTTTCGGTCATTAAGAAGTCTCCACTTGCTTTTCATAACTGCTGGCGCAAACTGTCTTAAATCGGCGCGGGTTTCAATGTCAAAGGCCGGGTCTGGGGCCGGAATTGGGCGGGAAATGGCGCAGGAAGGGTTATTTTGCATGAGCTATACGGTGCAACCTGTTGATAAATAGTCTGAATATAGATCAAACCCTGCCGGTTTTGATTGCTGGCCCGACCGCATCCGGCAAATCCGGTTTGGCGCTTGCAATTGCGCGCGAAACCGGGGGCGTGATCGTCAATGCCGATGCGCTTCAGGTCTATGACAATTGGCAGGTTTTGACTGCGCGCCCAAGTGACAAAGACATGGCGGCCCATCGCCATGCGCTTTACGGCCATGTCGGAAAAGAGCGGGTCTATTCGGTTGGGCAGTGGCTGCGCGAGGTTGGTGAATTTCTTCAGGATCAGGCTGCGCCACCTATCATCGTCGGTGGTACGGGATTATATTTTACCTCTCTTACCAATGGTTTAGCTGACATACCTAATGTGGATAAAGCCATCCGAAAGACCGCCGAGCAGACATGGAACGAGGGCGGCCTTGCCCCCTTGCTGCGTGATCTCAAAGACCATGATCCAAGCACATTCGCCCGCATAGATCAACGCAATCCAGCCCGTGTTCTGCGCGCCTGGGAGGTTTTGACCTCAACCGGGCGCGGGTTGGCGGCGTGGCAGGATGCAACCCCGCCGCCGCTGCTGCCGCTGGCGAAAACCAACGCTTTTGTGCTTGCGGCCAGCAGGGATTGGCTGACACCGCGCATTGGCCATAGATTCCGCCAGATGCTCGATCAGGGTGCAGTTGGGGAATGCCGCGCCAACATGGCGGACTGGCAGCCCGATCTGCCCGCGAACAAAGCCATCGGCGCGCCGGAACTGATGGCGCATTTGCGCGGTGAAATGACACTGGAACAGGCGGTGGGGGCCGCCGAAATCGC
The DNA here is from genome assembly GCA_013151535.1 of Alphaproteobacteria bacterium. Classification (GTDB taxonomy): domain Bacteria; phylum Pseudomonadota; class Alphaproteobacteria; order Rhodobacterales; family Rhodobacteraceae; genus UBA5972. Next base: position 14,339 of record JAADIC010000246.1, read on the forward strand.
CACCAGACAATATGCAAAACGCCAGCGAAGCTGGTTCAAGGCGCGCATGAAGGCCTGGAATTGGGTCGATGCATCCACATTGTCCTGTGGATAAACCGCTGAAACCTTGTGGATAATACGGTTTTCGCAGCAGGAAACGCTTGATTTTGCCCTGTTTTCAGGCAACATTCTTATACATACCGAACACTCATCGGCGAATCCCAACGGTAATTCAGGCAATACATGAATAAATCCTACAATCCGGAAAAGTCCCCTGATATCCGCGTCTACACTTTGCCGGGTCTTACCTCGCTCGGGCGGTGGCGGCTGCAATCGCTGCAATCGCGTCCGGCGCATGTGTTTTTGTGGATCACACGGGGTCAGGGGCAAATCCGGGTTGGCAAAACCATGCGCGGCTTTGGCCCCAATACGATGCTGTTCATTCCGGCAGGCCAAATCCACGCGGTTATTCCCGGCAACAATGCCCAGGGCTATGCCGGTTTTCTGCCCCAGAACCTGCCAGTGCCGGTGCCGCATCATCCGGCCCTGATTAAGGCCAATTCGATTTTCGAGCAGGGCCAGATGACCGGCTATTTCGAACAGATCTCGCTGGAAAACAACGCGCCTGATATTGGCAGCGCGCATGTAATCGAAAGCTATCTGACCTTGATCTCGGTCTGGATCGAGCGCCATCAGGCCCGCAATGACTGGGCCGAGCCAGCCCGCCCCAACGCCGCGCAACGGCTGGCCGACAGCTTTCTGCAAAGGCTCGAGGATAATCACCCCATGGGCCTGACGGTTTCGACCTATGCGGCGGTGCTGGATGTGACCCCGACCCATCTGAGCCGCATATGCCGCGAAATATTCCGGCTGCCGGCATCGGATTTGATACAGGCGCGGGTGATATTGGCGGCGAAATACGCGCTGGCAGACAGTGACCGGAAAATGTCGGCCATCGCCTCTGACCTCGGGTTTTCGTCGGCGGCCTATTTTACCCGCCTGTTCCGGCAAATATCCGGCCTGTCGCCGCGCGAATTCCGGCTTCAGGCCCGCGGCCGTTCCATGCAATCGGGCGGCTTTGTGCGGCGTTCTGGCGGCATTCCGGCGGCCCGTCCTAACACGAATGTGTCTTAAAAATCTTGACTTTCGGCTCGAATATCGGGACGCTGGGCGCGTGACACACGAATAGGGCCGCCCACAGGGGTGCAAAGATCATTGCGCATCACGCGCATGGATTTGAAAACTTCGCCGGTTCAGCAAACCTGAATCAGAACCCAAAACCGACATATCAAACTCACAAATGTCGTTTTAGGAACATATCGGACCGCTCCAGTTCACACTATGAAACAGGTCGAATACTTAAGCTGCAAACACGATAACAGGGAGACTACCTCATGACCAAAGACACAATCCACGGCAAAGAACTGCATCCCGCAGTTGAGATGTATGCCGGGGAATTCAAGGCTGGCAAGCTCAGCCGCCGCGAATTCCTGGCCCGTGCATCGGCACTGGGTGCAACCACGGCTGCCGCCTATACCATGATCGGCGTCACCGCGCCGGTGCATGCGGCATCAAACGCCAAAATGGGCGGAACGATTCGCATTCAATCCGAAGTGCGCCCGTTGAAAGACCCGCGCACTTATGACTGGTCGCAAATGGCCAATTTCAGCCGCGCCTGGCTGGAATATCTGGTTCAGTACAACGCTGACGGCACCTTTGACGGCCGCCTGCTGGAAAGCTGGGAGGTCAATGACGACGCCACGGTTTACACATTGAACGTGCGCAAGGGCGTCAAGTGGAACAATGGCGACGATTTCACCGCTGAAGATGTTGCCCGCAATATCACCGGCTGGGCTGACGGCAACATGGAAGGCAATTCCATGGCAAGCCGGATGGATGCGCTGGTTGATCCAGACACCAAGGCCGCCAGCGACGGGGCAATCACTGTCACCGGCAGCCACACCGTTCAGCTTAAACTGAACCGTGCCGATATCACCATCATCCCGGGCATGGCGGATTATCCCGCCGCGATCACCCCCAGCTCGTTTTCGGCTGATACTATGGTGTCCAACCCTGTTGGAACCGGCCCTTACATTCCGGAATCTCTGGAAGTTGGCGTCAAGGGCGTGGTTGTTCGCAACGAGAACCACACCTGGTGGGATGCCGGTAACGGCGCTTATCTTGACCGGATTGAATGGATCGATCTGGGCACGGATCCTGCCGCCTGGGTTGCTGGTGCCGATGCCGATGAATACGACATGGCGTATCGCACCGATGGCGAGTTCATCGAGATCATGGACGCGCTTGGCTGGAGCAAATCCGAAGCCGCGACCGCCAACACCATCGTTATCCGGA
>JAADIC010000244.1 GCA_013151535.1 Alphaproteobacteria bacterium
CGTAAGCATCGAGCACATTGCGGGTCAGGATAACTTTGCCACAGGCCGGATCGTTCAAACAATGCGCCAGTATCCGTGGATCATGGCCGTTGAAAAACCGAAAGCCCGGAATTTTGCCATCCTCGGCTATCGCCCCAAGCAGTTGAAACGGGTCTTTTTCCCGCGCTTTCAGGCTTACGCCGAACAGCGCGTCCTTGTTGGCACCGCCGATGAAATGCGGATTGAACAGCTCTCCATGGCTACAGAGATCGGGAAACTGGTTGATATTCTGCTCCAGAAAGTTGGAGCCGGTGCGCATTTCCGCGAACACCACGAAATACTTGAAATCACCCGCCATCAGCGCACAACATAGGGCCGCGAGGCCGGTTTTTTACGCCCGGGCAGATCACCAAGCGGGAAATCCCCAACCGAATGCGGGTTCATGCCCTCGTTTTTCAGCTTTTGCACAAATACACCAAACCCGTGCAAATCAGCCATTTTCGGCACCTCGGTCAGCTTGCGGCTGGCCCCGGGATCAAGTCCGTCAAGGATGGATTGCAGGATCGGCATCGGGTTTTCGACGAATTCCGCCAAGGTCCAGACCCGCACTTTGGCGCGGGTGTCGTGATCGCGCAGTTGCGCCACATGCTTGGCCTCGACCATCTGATAGCGCGCGGCAATCCGGCGAATACGCTGGAAATTCATGCTCGAATGAAACAACGGAACCGCCCACGCCCCCGTCACCACATAAATGCTGGCATTGGGGTCATTGGCGATGTATTCGCTGATTTCCGGCTTATCCGCTGGGCCAAACTGAAAACTCTGGTGTTCACCTTGCGTGTTCCAGATCAGGCTGGATAAAAACGCCTCGGGGTTGTAATCGCGCAGCTTGGCGCTGTTGGACAAGCAACCATTATAAACCTCGGCCCCGCCTGAAAACTTGACCTCGGATTTGTGAAACAGGCGGCCATGCACCCGCGTGCCGGTGCGTTTTTCCAACCATGTTTCAAAGTTGGTGAACAGATCGCTAAAGCCTTCGTAAACCGAATATGGTGCGCAGGTCTGTTGCAGGTTCCACAGCTTTTTCGCCGGAAAGCGGCTTTGCATTTTCAAGCCCGCCCGCCCCTTGGTGCGCCGCAGGTTGGAGCTTGCGAATATCTTGTCGAGCTTGCGCGGATTGGGTTCGATCTGCGCCAGTGTTTTTAGTTCATCCGCCAGAAACCGCCTGTAAAGTTTGCCCGCGCGGGGCCAGATTTTGCGCGCGACAAAGCAATCCGAGCGCTGCAAAAGCTGAATGTGATCGTCGTAAAACACATGCGGTTTACCTTGGAAATCGAACCGCGCAAGGGTTAACGAGCGGCTTTCGATATTACTTGAATGATTGCGCACAAGTGTTTGAAAATACGCCTCATCCGCGATCCAGACCTTGCTGAAATACCGGTCAAACCTCTCTCGATCCGGATCATCCAGAATGGCCGCCAAGGTCTTGCGCGTCAGGCACCACCATTGCGAACCAAGATGCGGCACGACCCGATCAGGGATCTTACGCGAATAGCCAACGCGCCGTTGCAGCGAAACATAGCGATCAAACAACCGCCGGCGTTTTTTCCACGAGAACGGGAAGCGTAAAGTGAAGCGTTCAAGGTCAAGGCCACCAACAGTCCAGATGACTTCCTCCGTGGTGACTGATTCGATAAAATCGGTTTCGGCATGTTCGCCAAGATAGGCATCCAGCTCCTCAACCGGACGCAGAGGCAGGCACGAACCACTGGCCAGAAACGCGTGGCTGACGTCTGGGAAATCATCCAGCAATTGCCGCGACGCCTCCAAGGTGGCGGCGACGATTGAAAACTTGCCCCAGTCACAGGCACGCCGCGCGGTGAACCGGACATTGCGAAACTGCGCCAGTTGATCCTGCATGGTTTTGTAATCATCATCACTGGCGCGCGCATCCACATGGATCACCAAAGGATGATCGCGCTGGGCCCAATATCCAGCCACTTGCGCAACCCGATCCAAATCCTGATGCGCCAATATGATGAAACCGACTGTCACGCGCTCAAATCCAGTTGCCCTTGGACATTAGCCCAAGGATTTCAAGCTGCCGCCAGTTGATGTATTTCTCAGACCAGCGGCACCACAGGCTGGGCGATTTCTGTATGCCTTTGGTATAGGCGCGATATTCGTGGCTGTTGGCGAAATGCTGGCGGCGCTTCAGCTCCTCTTTCGATTTCTGGGTGAAGGTGTTCAGAAACTTCGCATGCAACAAACAGCCCGAGGCTTTTTCGCCCCCCCATTCGTCATAAACAAGGTTCAACCCGCGCGGCAAAAGCATGTGGGTGGAACTGACGTAAACATTACCCCGGCTCCACTTCACCAGCGGGATTTTGTTCAGGGCAGGTGCGCGCGCCGGTTCATTGGCGAAAAACGCCCGCGCCCGCGCCCCGCCCTGTATCCACAGATTGCCGTATTTCGGGTTGCGGGTAATGTTGTAATTGCCAGCGTCGAAATATTCAGCCAGATCAAACGGGTTCTGCCCCTCCTCATATTGCGCATCATCAATCGAGGATTTCGGATACATATCCACCAGCATCGCACCAAAAGACTTGATCGAGCTGGCATCGAGCCAGTCGGTCAACGCGCGCAAGGGCCGTGAATCGCAAAACGGATAGACAAAGAATTCATCCACATCGACCACAAGGTTCCAATGATCGACACCGTATCGCGATTGCAACGCGTTCAGCCAATCCACCCCGAATTTCGAGCGCTTGTAACTTTGTGCCGTTGTCCAAAGGGTGACGTCCGGTTGTTGTTCCAGATATTCACGCGAACCGTCATCGGAGTTGTTTTCGACAAACAGGAAATGGTTAATGCCAAGGTTTCGGTAATATTCCAGAAAGAACGGCAGCCTGATTTTTTCATTGCGCAATGTGCAAAACAACAGGATGTCGTCATCGGCAATCTCGGCGGAGCGATTGACGACGCTGCTCAGCTCACCGCGCTTGCGAAGTGATCGCACGCGCTTGCGTTTGCGTTCCAGCCTAAGTCGATATGTGCCTAGCGCACTCAACAACCGATCCCTTTTTTCAACGCCCAGCCACCCATAACGATACGGACAGTCTGTCAGACGAATCTGAAGATACGGTCAAAGTGCTCGTCCCAAGTCGGTATTTTTACCGATCCTGCGCGCGCTTGCCTTTCAGCCTCTGATTCCCGATTACGACCTGCCCGTTCGAGAATTTCTTTTTCCCAAAGGTAGGAGTTATCCACATTCAAGTAAAGTGGGTAATCTCCTAATATCTCACGATAAATGTCATTTTCGCCACAGATGATCGGAACGCCAAGCGAGGCGGCTTCAATCAGGGGCAGGCCGAAACCTTCGACAAAACTTGGAAATAACAGCGCCCGGCATTGGGCAAGACGGGTTTGCACAGCCTCATCCGGCAGATTACTATGCTCGAACACCTGCGCTCCCATCATAGGATCACCGTCTAAAATACTGAAAACTTTACCATTATTCCAGCCACGACGTCCAATAATGTGAAGCTCGGGAATATCCTGCGGGGAAAGCGTTTTGGCAAAGCGCTGCCAGATTTCCAGCAACAAAAGATGGTTCTTGCGCGGCTCAATCGTGCCCAACACGACAAAAGCGGGTTTTTCACCTGTTCCTTCGCCTATATTGGGGATGGAGACCAAATCAACCCCCAAATGTGCCGCCACACCCGGCGGAACGCGGCCAAGTTTCGCAAATTCGGCCTCGGCCTCGCGTTGAGTGGCTTTGGAATTATAGATCACACGCGTCGCCAGTTCGGAAGTGAGTTTCAACAAATTGGTGAATTTCTCTGTAGATTCCGGCGTCGAAAAACTACTGTAGGTAAGCGGTATAAGATCATGTATTAAAACAGTTATACCTGATATACGAACAGCATCAACCGCGTCAAAAACCTCCTGTCTGATGTTGCTGTGCCCAACATTGAAATATGAAACCCCGTTGCCAAATAAAGCCACCAGAGCCTTGCGCAAACCTCTGCCAGATGACTTCGCAATCGCCAACCGCCAAACACCGGATACAGCCGCCTGATGCGCCGGATTTGACTTGGGCAGAATAATCCGCGCAAGGCCGCGCGTCGACCAGTTCGCTTCCCCGATGATCCGGTCAAAGGTCTTTTGCCCTCCGGTTCGGTCCAGAACCACATATGATTTCGGCAGGCGGCACAGAAAGTAAACCGGCGCATCGCCGCGTAAAAATTCCCGAAAGTACGCCAGCTCAACCCGATCAATGCCCGTATGCGGCCCAAGACCCTCGCGGGAGATCAGGCGGGAAATGTCGAGGAGCCGCGGTTTCACCTAGGCCTCGTAATGGCCGGTTTGATGCCAGCGCCATGCATCTTCAATCATGGTTTTCATATCGGAGCGGGTCGGCTGCCAGCCAAGTTCATCCCTGGCGCGGCGTGATCCACTAACCAGCTTGGTACAATCCCCCGCCCGGCGCGCGCCATTTTCAAACGGCACCGGCTTGTTGGTGACGATACCGCTTTGATCCATCACCTCTTTCACCGAAAACCCGGTGCCGGTGCCAAGATTAAACACCCGACTGCCGTTTTCAGCCCGCAACCACTCCAACCCCAACACATGCGCATCGACCAGATCGCTGACATGCACATAATCGCGGATGCAGGTGCCATCGGGCGTGTCGTAATCGGTGCCAAACACCGTCAACGCCGCCCGCTTGCCGATGATCGCATCCAGTATCAGCGGCACAAGATGGGTTTCGGGTCGGTGGAATTCGCCGACCTCGCCATCGGGATCGGCCCCGGCGACGTTGAAATAGCGGAAGATCACGGATTGCAGGCCATGACTGGCCCCAAAATTCGCCAACATCTCCTCAATCGCCTTTTTCGACGCCCCGTAGGCATTGATCGGCCTCTGCACGCAATCCTCATCCAGCGTCACGCCGTCCTGTTCGCCGTAAGTGGCGCAGGTCGAGGAAAACACCATGTTCAGGCAACCGGCAGCCACCATCGCTTCGATCAATTGCAACGAACCCGTGGCGTTGTTGTGCCAATACAGCCCCGGCTCGCGCATGGATTGGCCGACATCAGACAACGCGCCAAAATGCATCACGGCAACCGGTTTGACCTTGGCGAACACTTCGTCCAGACGGGCGCGATCTGTCAAATCACCCTGCTCAAACGGGCCAAATTTCACCGCGTCCTGCCAACCGGTGCTAAGGTTGTCATAGGTCACAGGTACAAAGCCCGCTGCCTTCAACGCCTTGCAGGCATGCGAGCCGATATAGCCAGCCCCACCCGTTACCAGTATGTTTTTATTCATAAAATCACCTATTGCGCGGCTTTGCCAGCGCCCACCAGATCGTGCAGATACTCCGAAAATTCGTCACGCAGATCCTCGCGCTCAAGGCCAAATGCCACGGTCGCCTTCAGGAAACCGCCTTTGGAGCCACAATCAAACCGTGTCCCTTCAAAGCGATAACCATAGACGTTGTCCGAGGCCTCGATTTCAGTTGCAATCGCGTCGGTCAACTGGATTTCACCACCCGCGCCGACCATCTTCTTATTCAGGTTCCTAAGAATATTCGGCGTCAGGATGTAACGCCCGATCACCGCGAGATTGGATGGCGCGTCCTTCGGGTCTGGCTTTTCAACCATGCCTTTGACCGACACCAACCGCCCCAAATCTTCCTTCACGTCCAACAGGCCGTATTTGCAGGCGTCGCTTTGCGGCACCTCCATCGCGGCGACCATATTGCCGCCGGTTTCGGCATATGCTTCGATCATTTGTTGCAAACAGGGTTTTTCGGCCGCGATCACATCGTCAGGCAGGATCACCGCGAATGGTTCATTCGCGATCAGACGCCGCGCGCACCAAACGGCGTGGCCAAGGCCCAGCGCATCACGTTGCCTGAGATAGGCGATTTCGCCACTTTCCATGGTGGTTTGCTTCAGGGTCTGCAAAAGCTCGGTATTGCCTTTGCGCCGCAGGGTTGCCTCAAGCTGCGGGGCGCTGTCAAAATAATCCTCGAGCGCGCCTTTGCCGCGTGAAGTCACAAAAATGAATTCCTTGATACCGGCGGCGCGAGCCTCGTCAATTGCGTATTGAATCAATGGCTTATCAACCAGAGACATGATTTCCTTGGGGATGGATTTGGTCGCGGGCAAAAACCGTGTGCCCAATCCTGCAACCGGAAAAATCGCTTTGATGACTTTGTTTCGCATAACTTGTTACCCATTTTTTCGCAATAATCGCGCAGCCCGCCAAATGAATAGCCATAGAATATGGGCGAATTAAGGCAGATCGCGGATTGAGAAGGTTTTCGTGATGGGCCGGACGGCACCCAGCCGCACCACCTCCCTGGTCGTTCGGCTTTTCAGGGTGTTTGGCTGGAATAAGGGTTCACACCGTTCCGCACGGCCGAAAATGCCGCCTTTATGCAGCCAAAACCCTTCAGGGTGAAAAACGATCCGATGATAGATGGAACTAAGAGAGAATTGAAAAACCGTAACACCCCTACCTTGGGATGCCTGAGTCTTTGCCACGCGAAACGCTTTGCGCCATTGATGCGCGCGACAGGCAATCGCGGTTTGTCCAACCGGAAGGTTCAGGTATGACTGAAACTCGGATTTAGGAGAGTCGGCTAATTTTGGAGTTTTCTGCGGCGTCAACGTGGCACCTTGCCTGAGACCATCCGCAAGCCCTGACAACAGGTGCGGCACATCACGCGGCTCAATATCACCGCGCAGCATGAACTCCATCAGCCGGTTTTTCTGTGTTCGTGTAAAGCTTTCAAGAATGCTTGTAACCTCTTGAAATTGCGCGTGTTTCCTACAAAACAACGCCTTGCTTTGCCCAAGATCAAACAGGGATTTCGGCGCGCGATTCTGAGTGCGTTGACTGCTGGCAGCAAAGCCATGATGCACTTGGGCCAGGGGTACAATCGCGGTTTTCCAACCGGCCTGACCGATGCGCATATTCAAATCCGTCTCATCGAGATAGTAGCGAAAACCCTCGTCAAACCCGCCAAGGTCAAGCAAAACCTGCTTGCGAAACGCGCAGTTTGTACCTTCGGTTTTGATGCCCGTTTTGGCGTCGCCGGAAAGAACAACCGGCGCATCCCCCTCAATTTCAAGATCGCTGTGATCGCCGAACCGGTCGAAACTGCGACCCCTCCACTGAAAGGAAATACCGTTGCGACCCCGCACATAACCCCCCGCCGCGGCCACCATTTGATCCTTGAAGGGCGCTGTCAGGTGGCTGAGCCAGGTTGGTTCGGGCACCGCATCATCATCGCAAAACGCCACGATCTCACCGCTGGCCTGATTGATGCCAAGATTGCGCGCAGCCGAGATATTTGCCTTGTCAAACGGTACGAATTTGATCTGGTCGATATTGTGAATTTCTGGGAAAAGGGCCTTTGGCTCGGCGTTGGAGACGACGATCACCTCAAAATTCGGGAAATCGAGGTAACGCAAGCTGGTCAGAGCCCGTTTCAGCCCAACCGGGCGGCCCCGACTGACGATAATAACTGAAACATTCGGCCCAGCCGTCATTCAACCCCCATTTCAGCCAGTTTGCTTTCGATCCGCGCCACGTCTTCGGGGTTGTTCAGCTCCCAGAACGCGCGGCCTTTGCCGTCAACTTCAACACATAAAACCGGCTCACCGTTTTCCATGAAGCGGAGCTGCTCGAGCCCTTCAAGGGTTTCCAAAGGTCCGCTATCCCAGCGCATATATTGGGCTAGCGCGCTAGCGCGGTAGGCATAGACGCCCACATGGTGAAACACCGGAACAAGATCATTTTCGGTGTAATTCCGACTGGTAAACGGGATCACTTCCTTGGAGAAATACATCGCCCGCATGGCCTTGTCGAACACCACGGTGGTGCCGCCAACACGGCCATTTTTTCGATCTTCAAGAAAGCCATTCAACGCTTCGGCGTCGCAACGCAAAACCGGCGTGGCAACATTTGCGTCCGGATTTTCTCGAAGCGCCGCCACCAGATCCTCGACAAACCAATGGGGTGTCAGGGGGGCATCACCTTGCAGGTTAACCACGATATCGTAAGGTTGATCCAGCCGGTGAAGAACGTCCAAACAGCGCTCCGTGCCGTTTGCACAATCTTCAGACGTCATGACAACTTCGGCCCCGAAGTCTTTGGAAGTGCTGGATATTCTCTTATTATCTGTTGCCACAATAACCCGATCAACACCCCTGACCGCCATGGCCGCATCCCACGATCTGCGGATCAGGGATTTGGCCTGACCGGTGCAACCGCGTAGTTCAACCAGCGGCTTTCCCGGATATCGGCTTGAGGCATATCGGGCCGGAATGACGATCAGAACAGACATGGTTCAGGCCTTGTGCACATGCACGCCGGGTGCCAAGGCGATGAAAAACGGGTTGGCGTAATCCGCCTTGCCATAAGTCAGCGGCGCGTGGTCATCATAGCGGATAACCTGCCCGCCAGCGCCGTTCAGAACCGCGTGACCGGCAGCCGTGTCCCACTCCATCGTGCGGCCAACGCGGGGATACAAATCCGCTTCGCCGGTGGCCACAAGGCAGAACTTCAGCGACGATCCGGCAGCGGCGGAATCCTTGACGTTATATTTGTTGATATAGTCATCCGTCGCCTGATCCCGATGGGATTTGGAGGCCACGACGATCAGCGCGTCGTTATCCGGCACCGACACCTTGATCGGCGCGGTCGGGCCAGCCTGATCGAGCGCATGCTCGCCGGTTTCTTCAACCGATTGCCCATTGGCATCCGTATAAAACAGCCTCCCCTTGGCGGGGGCATAGACCACACCGCGCACCGGCACGCCATTTTCAACATAGGCGATGTTGACGGTGAAATCACCGCGCCGGTGAATGAACTCTTTGGTGCCATCAAGCGGATCAACAATGATGAAGCTGTCGGATTGCTTGCTATGAGTGTCGGCCTGTTCCTCGGTCACCAGCAGGATATCGGGGAACTCCGCCACCAGACCAGCGGTGATGATCGCGTCCGCGGCCTCGTCTGCCTCGGTCACCGGGCTTTCATCCTCCTTGGTTTTCACTTCAAAATCGTCAGCCTCGTAAATTTCCATAATCCGTGCGCCGCCTTGCAAAGCCAGCCGCCGAAAGACACGGGTCATCTTTTCAAAATCCAAAATCAACACTCCTGTGGCGCATTTTCCGGCAATTGCGCCGAATTCTTGAAATTTTCACGCATGCCTCTTATGGTGCGGTAAAAGACGAACGGCAAGGTTTCGACAAAGAAAACCGCCACCAAGATTGTGCAGGTAGAATGCTTCAATACAATAATCAAAAATCCAGCATCTGGGCCGCCGTGCGGTTTTTCGATTTGTTGTATCATTCGATCGTACGGGTGGTGCGCAAGACAAGCAGCAACGCCTTTATGGGGCTGGTCAGCAACATCATGCAATCGGTGGTGATGATCGGGGTGTTTTACATCATGTTCTCGGTGTTCGGCCTGCGCGGCAACGCGGTGCGTGGTGATTTCCTGTTATACCTGATGACCGGTATTTTCCTGTTCCTGACCCACACCAAAACCATGGGGGCGGTTGTTTCGTCCGAGGGGCCGGCCTCGCCGATCATGAAACACGCGCCGATGACCACGTTTTTAAGCATTACCTCGTCCGCCTTGGCATCGCTTTATCTGCAATTGCTGTCAGCATTTGTAATCCTGTTCGTGGTGCATGTGGCGATCAATCCGATTGTGATCGACAATCCCGCCGGCGTGTTTCTGTCGTTTATTCTGGCGTGGTTCAGTGGCTTGACCATTGGCTTGATCTTTCTGGCGATCAAGCCGTTTTCACCCAGCTTTACCTCGATCGGCACCACGATTTATTCCCGCGCCAACATGATCGCCAGCGGCAAGATGTTTGTCGCCAACAACCTACCAGCCTATTTGCTGCCCTATTTTTCGTGGAACCCCTTGTTTCACACCATAGATCAGGCGCGTGGTGCTGCGTTTATTAATTACACACCGCATGTGACTTCGATCACTTATCCGATATACTTTAGTCTCGGCGTGCTGGTGATCGGCATGATGGCCGAGTTCTATTCGCGCCA
>JAADIC010000180.1 GCA_013151535.1 Alphaproteobacteria bacterium
TTCACGCTTGGCGGCATAGCTGGCGATAACCCGCGCCGGGTCGCGGATCAGGAATACATTCACACAGTCATTGATCCAGCTTCGATCAAGGCCAGGGATCATGTGTTGGGTCATGTGCTTTTGGTAAAACACCTTGGCCCCGTTGGGTGCTGGTCCAAGGCAGGCGGCAATCACCTTGTTCGCATCTGGCTCACCCGCCGCAATAATCTCGCGGCGCATCGGGTGTTCAAGGCCGGTGGCGCTGAGGTAGGCGGCATAAAACGGCTCGTCCCAGACCGCGCAATCATCACGCGCGCCAAAGGCATACATCATAGCGGTCGAGATATTGCGCGGCCCCGACCACATGGCGATCCTCATGCGGTCTCCCGTTTGACCAGATCGGCGTAAAGCGCGCGCAGGCGTTTGGTCACGGGGCCAAGGTTGCCATCACCGATTTGCCGCCCGTCGATTTCGGATACTGGTGTTTGCGCACCGAACGTGCCGGTTAAAAACGCCTCGTCGGCGCTGTAGGTATCGACAAGCGAATAGTTGCGTTCAAACACCGGGATACTGTCAGCACGACACAGATCAATCACCTTTTGGCGGGTGATGCCGTTCATGCAGTAATCGCCGGTGCTGGTCCAGACCGCGCCCTTTTTGACGATGAAAAAGTTGCAGGCGTTCGTGGTGTTCACGAAACCATTGATATCCAGCATCAGTGCCTCATCCGCCCCGGCTTTTTCGGCGGCGATGCAGGCCAGAATGCAGTTGAGCTTGGAATGCGAGTTCAGTTTGGGATCCTGCGTCATTGGCAATCCGCGCATATGCGCCACCGTGGCCAAACGGATCGGGCGCGGGATCACTGGGCGGGAATGTTCAAGGATAATCACCATGGTCGGGCCACTGCGTGACAGCGACGGGTGCTGGAACGGTTTGACCTTGGTGCCGCGCGTCAGCATCAGGCGGGCATGGGCATCGCTGTGCATATCATTGGCGATGCGGGTGGCTTCAAGGGCTGAAATCACCCCGGCGCGATCCAGACCGATATCCAGATCGATGGCTTTGGCGGCTTCAAACAGCCGATCCATATGCTGTTCCAGAAAGGCCCATTTGCCGTTATAAAGCCGCAGGCCTTCCCACACGCCGTCACCCAGCATGAAGCCGCTGTCATAGACAGACACCACAGCCTGCGCGCGCGGTACGATCTGACCGTTCAAATAGATCAGAATGTTTTCGTTTCGGGCGTCGTCTTCGGCCTGATGGGTGGTGATCTCGTCGGTCATGATGCCTCGCTTGAAATCAGCCTACATGAATGCGCTGCCATTGCGCATCAGCACGATGCGCACAGCCATCAAGCCCAGCAGAAGCACCAGCGGCGCAAGATCAATACCGCCCATATCCGGCAAAAACCGGCGCACGCGGGAATAGATGGGGTCAAGCAGGCGGTTCAGCCCGTACCAGATCTGCGCCACCAGCGGCTGGCGCAGGTTCAGCACCTGAAAATTGATCAGCCAGCTCATCACCACATGGGCGATGACGATATACCAGATGACGTTCACCACCATCAGCAAGATCAGTATCAAAGAGCCCATTTCGTTTCCCGTTCCTTGGTTTAGCTGCCAGTTGATCTAGTCAGCCCAAGCCGGTTTCGCAAGGGTCTAGGGCCAGCACCTACAAATCCGGTGCTGCTGTCACAGGATTAGCGGGTGCTGCCCAGGGATGCGCTTGTACTTGGCGGCGGGGTTGATAAGGAGGGGATCACCATTTCATTTCCGCCAAAGGCCGCGCTGATGTATCCGATTTTCCGTTTCACCAAGGAAATGCTGCTATTTCGCCGCGCCTCAAAACTGGCGCTGGGCGAGGTTCATATCTCGCATCATTTGTGCTGGCCATGGGATGTGGATCCATGGATGGAGCTGAACAACGGCCGCACCCTGACGCTTTATGATCTGGGCCGCTTGCCGATGGTCCATCGCAGCGGGCTGATAGCGGCCCTGCGCAAACGCGGCTGGGGCATGGCGGTGGCTGGTGCTTCGGTCCGCTATCGCAAGCGGGTGCGAATGTTCCAGTCTATTCGCATGCAAAGCGTCATTCTGGGTTGGGACAAGCGGTTCTTCTATTTCCAGCAAAGCATGTGGAACGGGGCCGAGGCGACCTCGTCCATCCTGTGCCGGATGGCGATAACCGGTGACAATGGTCTGGTCGCGCCCGCGCCGGAACGGGTGGTGGCTGATCTGGGCTGGCCTGAAACTTCGCCCGCCTTGCCGGTTTACGTCACACAATGGATCAAAGCCGAGGGCGAAAGGCCGTGGCCGCCCGCCCCCTGACGGAAAATCCCTTGCCCTTAAGGTGTGAAAGCTGTCTTATTTCACAAAACAATAACGGGGACGGGGAAATCCGATGGCGGAAATTTCAAAAAAGAAGAAAATCTGGGGCTGGATGTTTTTTGACTGGGCCAGCCAGCCGTATAATACGCTGCTGCTGACATTCATTTTTGGGCCGTATTTTGCGGCTATTGTGGCGAATTATTTCATGGGAACCGGCTTGGCCGAGGAGGCCGCAGATGCCAAGGCGCAAGCCGTCTGGTCACTTGGTCTGACGGTGACCGGCCTGATTATTGCGTTCTCTGCACCGATCCTAGGCGCACTGGCCGATCTTTCGGGGCGTCGCATGCCCTATATCTGGTTCTTTTCGGTGCTTTATGTCATCGGTTCGGCCGCCCTTTGGTGGGCCTATCCCGATGCGTCGAATTTCTGGCATGCTGGTGATGTTCGGCATTGGATTCATCGGGATGGAGTTCACCACTATTTTCACCAACGCCATGTTGCCCGATCTGGGAACCGAGGAAGAAATCGGCAAGATTTCAGGTTCGGGTTTCGCATTCGGCTATTGGGGGGGCGTTTTGGCGCTGTTCATTTTGCTGTTGCTTTTTGTTGAACAAGGCAACGGCAAAACCCTTATCGGGCTTGATCCGGTGTTTGGCCTTGTGAATGCAGGCGCCAAGGAGGGCACTCGACTCGTCGGGCCGTTCTCCGCCATTTGGTTCATCGTCTCGATGTATTTCTTTTTTGCATGGGTCAAAGAAAAACCGCGTGAGCCCGGCGCGACACCTGCGCGCATTGGCAACGCGATCAAAGAATTGCTGATAACTCTGAAATCCCTGCCGGGGCGTAAAAGTCTGTCGGCTTATCTTGGCTCGTCTCTGTTGTATCGCGACGCGCTGAACGGGCTTTACGGGTTTGGTGGGGTTTACGCCACACTGGTTCTGAACTGGTCGATCACATTCGTTGGGATTTTCGGAATTATCGGGGCGATTTCAGCCGCCTTCTTCTCGTGGGTTGGTGGCAAGGCGGATCGCAAATTCGGCCCGAAACCTGTCATCGTGTTCTGCATTGTCGTGCTAATCGGCGTTTGTACGATTATCGTCAGTATGACCCGCGAAAGCATTTTTGGCATTCCACTGGCCGAAGGCTCGCAAGCGCCCGACATCATCTTTTTCATCTGTGGCAGCATAATCGGCGCAGCAGGTGGCGCATTGCAGGCCGCATCGCGCACCATGATGGTACGCCACGCCGATGAAGGCAAAGCGACCGAAGCGTTCGGCCTTTATGCCTTGTCCGGCAAGGCTACGGCGTTTCTGGCACCTGGTCTGATTACGATTGCGACCGTGGTTACACAATCACCGCGCCTTGGCATCAGTCCGTTGGTCGGCCTATTTGCGATTGGTCTGGTCCTGCTGGTTTGGGTCAATCCTCGCGGGGTGGCCAAAAGCTAAATGATAAAACCCCTGCGCATCGCTGTTCTTTCGGTTCTGGCAATCACATTCCTTGCCGGAACCAGCCATGTGCCGAAAAAAGACAGTGATCCGCTGGCGAACAAGTTGTTCGGGGCGCAGCAAAAGGCCTCAAAACAAAAGCCCAAAGTGCTTGGTTATTACGCCAAGGGCTGTGTCGCGGGGGCGCAGCAATTGCCGGAAACCGGCCCTACTTGGCAGGCCATGCGCCTCAGTCGCAACCGCAACTGGGGGCACCCGGCGCTGATTGAATTCATCCAGCGGCTCAGCCAGCAAGCGGTGAATATCGGCTGGAAGGGGCTTTATATCGGTGACATGTCGCAACCGCGCGGCGGGCCGATGACTACGGCCCATGCCAGCCACCAGAACGGGCTGGATGTGGATATCTGGATGCTGCCGCCCAAGAATATGCGCCTGACCCGACAGCGGCGCGAGGCGATTAGTTCGCTGATTGTGCGCTCGGCCGATCAGCGCAGCGTTACCAAAGATTTCACCCCGGCCCATATGGCGCTTCTGAAAGCGGCGGCACAGGACAAGGCGGTTGACCGGATATTCGTGGCAGCGGCGGTGAAGATCGAGATGTGCCGCACGGCGGGCAAAGACCGCAAGTGGCTGGCGAAAATCAGGCCGTTATACGGCCATGCCTCGCATTTTCATGTGCGCTTGAAATGCCCCAAGGGCGAGCGTGGTTGCGTCAGGCAAAAGCCCAGGATCAGCCGCATTTCCAAGGGCGATGGCTGTGATAAAACCCTGACATGGTGGGTGACGGATTATCTGGCCAAGCCCAAGGTTGATCCGAACAAAAAGAAGGTCAAGAAAAAGAAAGTGCGGCCCAAGCCAAGGCCGCGCCGGGCGCGCGAGATGATTATGGCCGATCTGCCGCGCCAATGTGTGGGTGTGCTGAAATCCCAATGAAGTATCTGTTGATTCTGGTCGTTGCGCTGTTCTCCCCACCGGTTTTCGCTGCCGATGCGGTGTTTGAGGGCGAATACCGCTGGCTGATCGACGACGAAAATTTCGGCGGTTTTTCCGGCCTGGAAGTGTCTGACGACGGGGCCAGCTTCACCAGTATTTCGGATCGTGGTAGTATCGTCACCGGGCAGTTCATTCGCCAGAACGGTAAGATTACCGGCATCAAGCCCGGCCCGATTTTACCAATTCTGGATACGAAATCCAAACCGGTCGTGAAGTACCATGTGGATGCTGAAGGCTTGGCGATTGACGATCAGGGCCGGCTGTTCATCTCGTTTGAGGCCGATCACAGGGTTTGGCGTTATGACAGCCCCGGGGGTCAGGCGACGGCCTTGAAAAGGTACAAGGATTTCAAAACCCTGCAAAACAATTCCGGTCTGGAGCCGCTGGCAATTGACAGGGATGGCACGCTTTACACCCTACCCGAACGCTCGGGCGCGCTTGAGCGGCCATTTCCGATTTACCGCTTCAAGAACGGCATTTGGGACAGCCCGTTCACCATCGCTCGCCGCGACAGATATTTGCCGGTCGGTGCGGATTTTGGGCCGGATGGCAAGTTTTACCTGCTGGAGCGCGATTTCGTCTGGTATTCCGGTTTCTCCAGCCGCATCCGGCGTTTTGATCTGACCGAAGAAGGTTTCGTGAACGAAGAAACCCTGCTCACCGCTGTCAGCAGTTCATTCGGCAATCTTGAAGGCATATCCGTCTGGCGCGACGATCAGGGCCGCATCCGCCTGACCATGATCGGCGACGATAATTTCAGCCGGTTTCAGAGCACAAAAATCGTGGAATTCAGCCTGCCGGTCGAGGGCGATTAACTGTAGCAGCGATCCAGTTCAGCCATCGCCTGATCGGCTGTTTCAACAAACGTAAACAGCGCCAGATCATCACGCGAAATCGTGCCGGCCTCTGCCAGAACTTCCCAGTTGATGATGCCGCGCCAGAAATCCTCGCCAAACAGCAGTATCGGGATTTTGTCCATGCGTTTGGTCTGGATCAGGGTCAGGCTTTCAAACAGCTCGTCCAGCGTGCCAAAGCCGCCGGGGAACACCACAATCGCCTTGGCGCGCATCAGGAAATGCATTTTGCGAATGGCGAAATAGTGGAAGTTGAAGCAAAGCTCGGGCGTGGCGTATTGGTTTGGTGCCTGCTCATGCGGCAACACGATGTTGAGCGCGATTGATTTGCCGCCCGCCGCCTGCGCACCGCGATTTCCCGCCTCCATCACGCCGGGGCCGCCGCCGGTGACGATCACATCCTCGCAGCAATTGCTTTGCATGCTTTTCTCGGTGCAAAGGCGGGCGAATTCCTGCGCTTCGCTGTAGTATTTTGACAGCTCCATCAGCGTTTCGGTCTTGGCGCCGGCCTTGTTCACCGGGTCGGGAATACGCGCACCGCCGAACAGCACGATGGTGGAGTTTATGCCCGCCTCTTCCAGTGCCATTTCGGTTTTCAGCAGCTCCAGTTGCAGGCGTACGGGGCGCAGCTCGTCGCGGCACAGGAATTCGTCGTCAGCAAAGGCCAGCCGGTAAGTGGGTGAGCGGGTTTGCGGCGTGTCGGGGATACCGCGGGCGCGTTTAACATCCGATTGGGCGTCGGGAAACCTGCGGGGTTTTTGATCGTTCATGGGGCGCTCCTGTTGCCTGATGTTTGTCGCATTGCGCGAGGCTTTGGAACGATCTATAGGCTCAGCCCTGAACACACCAGTCAACTTTCGGAGACGCTCCATGTCAAACGCCGCCCTAGAGACCGCCATCGAAGCCGCTTGGGACAGTCGCGATGCCATTACCCCCGCCACCATGGGTGAAACCCGCGAAGCGATCGAGGATACGCTGAACGCGCTTGATAGCGGCAAGCTGCGGGTTGCTGAAAAGCAGGCGGATGGCTCGTGGCATGTGAACCAATGGGCGAAAAAGGCGGTGCTGCTGGGCTTTCGCCTGCACGATATGGAGGCGCATGAGGGTGGCCCGCAAGGTGGTGGCTGGTGGGACAAGGTTGACAGCAAGTTCAAGGGCTGGGGCGCGAACCAATGGCGCGAGGCCGGATTTCGTGCCGTGCCCAACTGCATCGTGCGCAAATCGGCCTATATCGCGCCGGGTGCGGTGCTGATGCCGTCGTTCGTTAACCTTGGCGCTTATGTGGATAGTGGCACCATGGTCGATACATGGGTGACGGTCGGTTCCTGCGCGCAGATCGGCAAGAATGTGCATCTGTCCGGTGGCGTTGGCATTGGCGGCGTGCTTGAGCCGATGCAGGCCGGGCCGACGATCATCGAAGATAATTGTTTCATCGGCGCGCGCTCCGAGGTGGTCGAGGGCTGTATCGTACGCGAAGGCTCGGTGCTGGGCATGGGGGTTTTCATCGGCCAATCCACCAAGATTTTTGACCGCGAAACCGGCGAGGTGTCTTATGGCGAGGTTCCGGCTGGGTCTGTGGTTGTGGCAGGCTCGCTGCCATCCAAAAACGGCGTGAACCTTTACTGCGCGGTGATCGTGAAAAAGGTGGATGCGCGCACCCGCAGCAAAACCTCGATCAACGAGCTGTTGCGTGACTGAGAAGCCAAAAAAGAAATCCCGCCAGCAGGTGTTTACCCTTTTGGTCGAGGTCGGGCGCAATCCCGGTGACGGTCTGCCCAAAGGGGCGACGGGTGCGGCGCTGATGGTCTATGCCAGCGGTATCGACGAGGGTGAAGCGGTGCGCGAAACCGTGGCGATATTGAAGCAGGCCGAGATGGCACCGCTGGATGTATCGGGCTACGGCACGCTTGCGGAACGTCAGGCCGAGGGGCATGATATTTCCGACGAGGAAAAGGCGTTGATGGATCGGGCCTTGGCCGAAAATTCCGTAATCATCGCCCAGATGACCCCGTTTTTCGAAAAATAAGGCCAGTCTCCCCCTGAACCTCGATTGCCAGCGGACACAGTTCATCCAGCCGGGCCGCCAGCGCAGCGCGCAGCCCGTTCAACCCGGAAATCCGCTTGTCTATTTCTGCCAGTTTGGCGCGCAGAATATCCCCGATCTCGTCCGCGCTTAGCCCGCCCTTGGTGAGGGCAGGCAATTCCGCACCAATTTGGGCAAGGGTAAAACCAAGCGTTTGCGCAGTTTTGATGTAATTCACAAGGTCTTCGCTACCTTCGGGGAAGTCCCTGTAACCATTGGCTGTTCGCAGGCTTGCAAGCATTCCACGCCGCTCGTACAGCCGCAAGGCATCGCGGCTGACGCCGGTCTTGGAGGAGAGTTCGCCGATGCGCATTTTTCTCTTGACCTTGGACTATAGTCAAAGGTTTATAGATCACGGCATCCCCTATAACAAGGAGCTTGAGGATGCTGAAACACTCGACCTATCTGAAAATCGTCAAAGCCAGTGCGGCCTATGATCTGCTGATTACCGCCGCTTTCGCCACACCTTGGAGCTTTGCCTTTCTGGCCGCGCAACTGGCTTGGTTGCATGATCTGGTGGGGGCAGGCGGGGCGGTGATCCCGGGCGGAATTTTTGTCACCCTGTTCGCCAATTTCTTTGGCTCGGTGGTGGTGATCTGGTCGATCTATCGCTTGCGCCACGCCTCGGTGACGGTTGGGCGTTATGACGGCGCTGCGCGGTTGTTGTTTTCCTTTTGGCAATTCAATGCCCTGATGGCCGGGGCCAGTACCTTGTTGATCCCAATTCTGGTGATCGAGGTGGTTTTGGCTGTGCTCCAGTGGTTGCCGGTTTCAAGCGAGGTGCAAAAGCCGACGGTCACGGATTGACCCCGGCCGGACAACCAAAGATAGAGAAAGGAAAGGCATCTTTTGAAAGGAGGAAAACATGACCACACGCGACAGCAACGGGGCCGAGATTAAAGACGGCGACACCGTCATGGTGATTAAGGATCTGAAGGTCAAAGGCATGTCCAAAACCCTGAAACGCGGCAGCCAGATCAAGAATGTGCGCCTGACCGGCAATTCCGATCAGATCGAATGCCGCATCGGCAAATCAACAATCGTGCTGAAGACGGCGTTTATGAAAAAGGTGTGACACACCTGTCTGGATCAAATTTATTCTTGATCCAAGTCATAGTGCAATATCCACCCAACTCTTACGGTTTTTGTGGCTGAAATGGGGAAAACCCGACAGTGGGACATACCCATAGTCTTGTACATATGAGGATATGCATTATGAAACTTACAACACTCGCGATCGCAGCATTTGCTGCCACTCTCGCAACTTCTGCCTATGGGGCTGGCGATCTTTCGCGCGCCAATGTCATCACGGTCAACATGGAAATGGGCAGCAATGATGACGGCATGTATCTGTCGCCCAAGGCTTTCGAATTTGAGACCGGTCAGGCTTATAAATTGGTGATGACCAATGTTGACGAGATCAAGCACGAGCTGGCCCTGAACGAAATGTTCGAGAAGATTTTTGTGCGCAAGGTTGAAGCCGCCGACAAAGATGGTAATCTGGTGGCCGAAGTCAAAGGCGCGATCCACGAGGTTGAAGTTGGCCCCGGTCAGACGGTGGAATGGTTCTTTGTGCCGGTCCAGACGCTTGAATCCGCAGAAATCACCTGCGAAATCCCCGGCCACCGCGAGGCTGGGATGTGGGCGACCGTAACAATCAAATAGCGCGATAACGACGCGCCCGAGGGCTGTTTAGGGTTCTGACCCCAAGCCCTCGGGTGCCATTTTTTGGTGTTGCCCCGGCCCGTGATCCCCTAGACAATAGTTCGGATTAACCGCAAAGGGCCGCGCAGAAACATGACCGCCATTTTTCTTGACCTCGACGGCACCCTGATTGACCCGAAAGAAGGGATCACCCTGTCGATCCAGCATGCCTTGCGCGAACTCGGTGCGGACGTGCCCAGCCAGAACGAGCTGACATGGTGCATCGGCCCGCCCTTGCATGACAGTTTTCGGGTGTTGCTGGGTGAACGCGCCGATATCGGGGCCGCAGTTGACCTGTACCGCGAACGCTATACCGATGAAGGCATGTTTGAGGCCGACGTTTACGACGGTATCGGTGAAATGCTGGACGGGTTGCGCGATACCGGCCTGCCGCTTTATATCGCCACCTCCAAACCGCACGCCTATGCCAGCACGATTGCCGATCATTTCGGCCTCAGCCATTATGTGAACGGCCTCTATGGGGCCGAACTTGACGGCTCCAATTCCGACAAGACCGACCTGTTGGCGCATGCGCTGGCGGAAACCGGGGCTGACCCTTACAAATCGGTGATGATTGGTGACCGGATGCATGATATTCTGGGGGCGCAGAACAACGACATTCCGTCGCTGGGTGTTCTGTGGGGCTATGCTGACGAGGGTGAGTTGCACATGGCCGAGGCGGATGCGTTAGCTGGTGATCCCGAGGAGGTTCCCGAGATCGCAAGTGAACTTTTGGGGCTGGAATAATGGAGTGGACAGTCAAATGAGCAAACCGATTGATCCGGTCGCCCTGACCGCCGATCTGATCCGCTGCCCGTCAGTGACACCGATTGAGGGCGGGGCGATTGTGCTGCTCGACAAGTTGCTGAGTAAGGCCGGATTCACCTGCACGCGGGTGGATCGGGGTGATGTGGCCAACCTGTTTGCCCGCTGGGGTCAGGGCCGAAACGGCCGCACGTTCGGCTTTAACGGCCACACGGATGTGGTGCCGGTAGGTGATGTGGATGCGTGGAGCGTTGATCCGTTTGGCGCGGAAATCCGCGACGGTATCCTTTACGGGCGCGGGGCCACGGATATGAAATCGGGGGTGGCGGCATTCGCGGCGGCGGCGATCGATTTTGTGCGCGAAACCCCGCCTGACGGCTCGGTGGTTCTGGCGATTACCGGCGACGAGGAGGGGGTTTCGATTGACGGCACATTGGCCCTGCTCGACTGGATGAAAGCGCGTGGCGAGGTGATAGATCACTGTCTGGTGGGCGAACCCACCTGCCCCAACGAGATGGGCGAGATGATGAAGATCGGGCGGCGTGGTTCCATGACCGCGTATTTCACCATCAGCGGCACGCAGGGCCATTCGGCCTATCCGCATCGGGCGAATAATCCCTTGAACGCGATGATGCGGCTGATGGATCGGCTGGCGAGTTTCGAGCTGGATCAGGGGACGGGTCATTTTGACGGCTCGACGTTGGCGATTACCACGGTTGATACGGGCAATCCGGCCACAAATGTGATCCCCGCCAAATGCAAAGGTACGGTGAATATCCGGTTTAACGATGCGCACTCATCGGACAGTCTGACCGCTTGGTTGCAGGGTGAGGCCGACAAGATCGTGGCCGAGAATGGCGTGACGGTCGATATGCGGGTGCATGTTTCGGGTGAAAGTTTCATCACCGAACCCGGTGAATTGTCGGACTTGATCGGGGTCTCTGTAGCGGCTGAAACAGGTGTGAAACCGGTGTTGTCAACCTCGGGCGGCACCTCGGATGCGCGGTTCGTCAAGGATCACTGTCCCGTGGTTGAGTTCGGACTGGTCGGCAAGACCATGCATCAGGTGGATGAATGTGTGCCGGTTGCGCAGATCCACCAGTTAAAAGCGATTTATATGCGCATCCTTCGGGGTTATTTTGGCACCTAGGCCCACCCTTGTCATCATGGTGAAAGAGCCACGACCGGGACGGGTCAAAACCCGATTGGGCGCGGATATTGGCATGGTGCAATCGGCCTGGTGGTTTCGCCATCAGGCAGGGCGGCTGGTGCGCAGGCTGTCGCGCGATCCAAGATGGCATTGCGTGCTGGCGGTGTCGCCGGATGTGGAGGGGCTGACCAGCCGTGTTTGGCCCGTGAATGTGGCGCGGATTGCGCAGGGGCAGGGCGATCTTGGCGCGCGCATGGCGTGGGTTTTCCGCAGCTTTCCGAGCGGGCCGGTGGTCATTATCGGCGCGGATATTCCAGCGATTGAGCCCTACCACATCGCCCGCGCCTTTCGCGCGCTGGGCGATCACGACGCGGTTTTTGGGCCAGCGGACGATGGCGGCTATTGGTTGATCGGCTTGAAACGCATGCGGGCGTTGCCGCCTGATTTGCTGGGCGATGTGCGTTGGTCGAGCGAGCACGCGCTGATGGATTCTGAAGCTGGTTTAAGGGATATGCGCATTGCGCGGGTTGATATGTTGCGCGATGTTGATCGGGCGTCGGATTTATGACCGAACTGTCGCCGAGTATTTGTGGAACAATGAAATGGCGAAATCAGCATGACCTGCCAGATGGTGCGTGCTAAGGGGCGGGTATGAAAAATTTTCCCAGCAAAGCTGACGTGATCCGTTGGATCGAAGATAACCCCACCAAAACCAACAAGCGCGATATCGGGCGGGCTTTTGGCATCAAGGGTGCTGCACGAATTGATCTGAAGCGGATGCTGAAAGAGCTGACCGCCGAGGGTGTGCTTGAAAAGCGGCGCAAGACCTACCGCGATCCGAATAGTTTGCCGCCGGTTTCCGTTTTGGCCGTCGGTGGTGCTGACAAGGATGGCGATTTGTTTGCCGCGCCTGCCGAATGGCTGGGCGAGGGCGCAGCCCCTCGGGTCCTGATGGTCGCTGGCAAGGGCGACAAGGCACTGGCTGCGGGGGATCGTGTGTTGGCGCGGCTGAGTGCGGTTTCGGATCAGGATTACGCCTATGAGGGACGGGTGATCCGCAAGATCGGGGCGGGTCCGTCCAAGTTGTTGGGGCTTTATCGGGTTGGTTCGGATGGTGGGCGGATCGTGCCGATTGACAAGAAATCCGATCGCGAATGGCGGGTGCCGGAGGGGGCCGCGAACGGCGCCAAAGATGGCGAGTTGGTTGGCAGAACAAACCGGCCCGCGCGGACGCATGGGGCTGCCCACGGCCAAGATTGTGGCGGTTCTGGGCAATCCGAACGCGCCAAAATCCATCTCGCTTTACGCGATCCACGCGCACGGTATTCCCGATGAGTTTCCCCAAGATGTTGTGGCCGAGGCCGAGCGTGCCAAGCCCGTAACGCTGGGCAAACGCGAGGATTTGACCGCGCTGCCGCTGGTCACGATTGATCCAGCAGATGCGCGTGACCATGATGATGCGGTTTACGCCCATGCCGATGATGACCCCGCCAACGCGGGGGGACATGTGGTCTGGGTCGCCATTGCTGATGTAGCGCATTATGTGACGCCGGGATCAAAGCTGGATCGCGAAGCGCGTAAGCGCGGCAATTCCACTTATTTTCCGGATCGTGTGGTGCCAATGCTGCCCGAGGCTCTGTCGGGCGATCTGTGCTCGTTGCATGAAGGGGCGGTACGGCCTTGCATGGCGGTGCGCATGGTGCTGAACGACAAGGGCCGCAAGATCAGCCATCGCTTTACCCGCGGGTTGATGAAATCCGTCGCCTCGCTGAATTACATCCAGACGCAAGCGGCAGAGGACGGCAAGCCGGATGCGCAGACCGAACCGCTTTTGAAGACGGTGATTGCCCCGCTTTACGCGGCCTATGGCGCAGCCTTGAAAGAGCGCGCCAATCGCCAGCCGCTGCATCTTGACCTGCCGGAACGTAAGATCGAACTGTCGGACGAAGGCCGCGTGACCTCGGTCGCGTTTCGGGATCGGTTTGATGCCCATAAACTGATCGAGGAGTTTATGATCCTCGCCAATGTTTGCGCCGCCGAAACGCTGGAAGCCAGGAAACAGCCGTTTTTATACCGCGTGCACGAAGAACCCTCGCCCGAGAAACTGGACAGCTTGCGCGAGGTGGTGCAGGCGGCGGGGCTGGTTCTGGCCAAGGGGCAGGTGCTGAAAACCCAGCACCTGAACAAGTTGCTGGACGCGGCAGCGGGCACCGATAATTCCGAGATTATCTCGATGTCTGTGCTGCGCTCCATGACGCAGGCCTATTATGCGCCGACGAATTTCGGCCATTTCGGGCTTAACCTGCGCCGTTACGGCCATTTCACCTCACCCATTCGCCGCTATGCCGATCTGATCGTGCATCGGGCGCTGATTTCGGCCCATGGCTGGGGGAATGACGGCTTGTCGCCGGAAGATGTGGAGGCGATGGAGGAGCTGGGCGAGGCGATTTCGTTCACCGAGCGGCGCTCGATGCTGGCGGAGCGTGACACCAATGATCGCTATCTGGCGGCCTTTCTGTCGGAACGGGTGGGCAATGAATTTGAAGGCAAGATTTCCGGTATTGCCCGCTTTGGCTTGTTCGTGAAGCTGAACGAAACGGGGGCCGATGGGCTGGTGCCGATTTCGACCCTCGGGCGTGAATATTTCAGCCATGATGCGGATGCGCAGACCCTTACGGGGGACAAATCGCGGCTGGTGCTGAGGTTGGGCCAAAAGGCAACAGTGCGGCTGGCCGAGGCAGTGCCGGTGACTGGCGGGTTGATGTTTGAATTGCTGGCGGTTGACGGCAAACCCTTGCCCAAAACCGGTGGCGGTTCTGGGCGCAAATACGGCAAGGGCAAACCGCGCAAGGGCCGCAAGGTGCAGCGGCGCGGGCGTGGGACGTAAGGTTTTCGGCGTGGCTTTGCCGATGATGTTTATCGCGCTTTGTCTGGGCGCCTTTTCAGGTTAAACATGCTGAAAAGAAATCGAGCAGGAGATTTCGATATGCGTTACCGGATGGGGTTTCTGGCCCTGATTGGTGGAATATTGTTGGCCGGGATCGCGGCCGCATCCACTCAAGTAATAACCTTAGAGTCCCGCCCCAAACCGCGCCCGGCCAAGGCGGCGCAAACCGAGATTCGCGTGGCCTCGGCCAATGCGCGGTTTGATTTGTGGGTGAAGGCGTTTCGCAAAAAGGCGGTGAAAAAGGGAATTTCCGGCGCGGTTTATGATCGTGCCATGCGGGATGTTACCTTTGACCCTTCGGTGATCGAAAAGGATCGCAACCAGTCGGAATTCACCAAACAGATTTGGGAATATCTTGACACGGCAACCTCGGATGCGCGGGTTCGCAACGGCAAAAAGGCGCTGGCAGAAAACCGTAAGCTACTGAAAAAAATTGAGAAAACCTATAAGGTTGATTACAAGATCGTGCTGGCGATCTGGGGGCTGGAAAGCGCTTATGGCGCGCATAAAGGCGACCGGCGGGTGCTTGATAGCTTGGCGACACTGGCTTTTGACGGGCGGCGCGGCAAGTTTTTTCAAGCCCAGTTGATTGCCGCTTTGCAGATCATTCAGGCGGGTGACATTCGTGCCAGTCAGATGACAGGCTCGTGGGCCGGGGCCATGGGCCATACGCAGTTTATTCCCACCAGCTATCTTGGCTACGCGCAGGATTTTCGCGGCGACGGGCGGCGTGATATTTGGGAGAACGATCCGGCGGATGCACTGGCCTCGACCGCCAATTACCTGAAGCGCGCGGGTTGGATTTACGGCCAGCCCTGGGGGCTTGAGGTGCGCCTGCCAGCCGATTTCGATTATTCCCAGACCAGCGAGCGGGTCAAGAAATCGGTGCCGGAATGGCGCAAGATGGGGGTGAAAACAATTGACGGCAAAAGGCTGCCGGATCACGGGGTCTCGTCGATTTTGCTACCTGCCGGGGCTAGGGGCGCGGCGTTTCTGATCTTCAAGAATTTTCAGGTGATCGAGCGGTA
>JAADIC010000232.1 GCA_013151535.1 Alphaproteobacteria bacterium
GCCCAGGAGAGGACTCGAACCTCCACATCCTTGCGAATACTAGCACCTGAAGCTAGCGCGTCTACCAATTCCGCCACCTGGGCAGGTGTCGTCAGTGAAAGGCGATTTAGCTGGCGTGGTTGTCGGTGTCAACGGCAAGTCCCGGCCTATTTCGTGTTAAATGAAACTTGTTCCTGCGGCGCAGGGGGATTATGGGTAATTGCAGCGACACCTTGCGGAGAGACGCCATGCAAAGCACATCCAAAATTGCAACCGTATTTGGCGGCTCGGGGTTTGTCGGGCGGTATATCGTTCGGCGACTGGCGAAAGATGGCTGGCGGGTCCGCGTGGCGGTGCGCCGCCCGAACGAAGCGATGTTTGTGCGCACCTACGGCGCGGTGGGGCAGGTCGAGCCGATCCTTGCCAATATCCGCGACGAGACATCAACCCGTGCAGCCATTGCCGGCTCGGACGCGGTTATCAACTGTGTCGGAATTCTGGTGGAGAGCCGTCGTCAGAAGTTTGACGAGATTCAAGGCGAATCGGCAGGGCGGATTGCCCGCCTTGCCGCCGAGGCGGGCGTTGCCCATCTTGTGCATATGTCGGCGATTTCAGCCGAGGCAGACAGCCAAAGCGCCTATGCGCGCAGCAAGGCGGCAGGCGAGGCGGCAGTTCTGGCCGCCTATCCCGATGCAGTAATCCTGCGCCCGTCGGTGGTGTTCGGCCCCGAGGATGATTTCTTCAACCGTTTCGCCCGCATGGCGCGGTTTACGATTGTTCTGCCTCTGGTTGGGGCGGAAACCATGTTTCAGCCGGTCTATGTTGACGACGTGGCCAAGGCGGCGGTCAAGGCGGCCGAGGGGCAGGCCAGGGCCGGGGTTTACGAACTTGGCGGCCCCGTGGCGCGCTCGTTTCGCAATCTGATGCGTGGCATGTTGCGGGTGGTTCGCCGCCGACGGTTATTGGTGAACATTCCGTTTTGGATGGCGCGGATCAATGCGTGGTTTTTGGACATAGGCTCGAAAATGACGGTCGGGCTGTTTCCCAACAAGATCCTGACCCGCGATCAGGTCAAGCTGCTGGCGCATGATAATGTGGTGTCCGATGATGCGCTGAAACTGTCGGATCTGGGGATTGAACCGACGCCGATGGAATCGATTTTGGAGAGCTATCTTTATTGTCATCGCCCCAGTGGCCAATATACCGCGATCAAGGAAAGTGCCGCGAATTTGCGCGAGTCCTGATCCCGCATGGCTGACAATACAACTTTGGTGGCCCTGCTTCTTGGCCTGCTGGAAGGCCTGACCGAGTTTATTCCGGTGTCCTCCACCGGGCATTTGTTGCTGGCAGGGTATTTTCTGGGTTTTGAATCCGCTGGCAAGACGTTCGAGGTGGTGATCCAGTTCGGCTCAATCCTGGCGATTCTAATGGTTTACGCCTCCAAACTGTGGCAGGTGTTTAGCACGGCGCACAGCGATCCGGCGTCGCGGCGGTTTATTCTTTCAGTGACAATCGCGTTTTTTCCGGCGGTGGTGATCGGGGTTCTGGCGCATGATTTCATCAAGACGGTGTTGTTTGAAACCCCGACGCTGATCGCGGTGATGCTGATCCTTGGCGGCTTTGTTTTGCTTGTTGTCGATCGCTTGCCGCTAAAGCCGAAATTCCACGAGGCGACGGAATTTCCGCTGGGCATGTCCCTGATTATCGGCATCGTGCAGACGCTGGCGATGATCCCCGGTGTGTCGCGCTCAGGCGCGACAATCGTGGCTTCGCTTTTGCTGGGGGCCGACAAGCGCTCGGCGGCCGAGTTTTCGTTCTTTCTGTCGATGCCAACCATGGCCGGGGCGTTTGCCTATGACCTCTATCAAAACCGCGATGTTCTGGATGCCGGGGCGATCAACGAGATTGCAATCGGGTTTGTGGCGGCGTTTATCTCGGCAATTTTTGTGGTGAAATGGGTGTTGGACTATATCAGCAAGCATGGCTATGCGCTGTTTGGTTGGTGGCGAATCATCGTTGGTAGTGCGGCCTTGTTGGGTTTGTGGTTGGTTGGGTAAGTAGTACTTACCTATAATTAGGGTAAATTCCCCACCTCGTGCGAATATAGGCAGACTTTCTCTATATTAGGTCACTACTTCTTACTTTATTTCCAGTGAAGCGCGCGTTAAAAGGACGGCTCGAACTGGAATATTGGGTTTTATGCTATGGCCGAACAGAAATTGCTGAAATTTGTCGATGTGGCGCGGGATATGCCGACCAAGCGTCTGGCTGATATACGCGGAAATGATTACCACGAGATATATGCCGAGTTCGCAGCCGCCAAGGCGCAGGAACAATCGAGCCGCTGTTCGCAATGCGGCGTGCCCTATTGCCAGAACCATTGCCCGCTGCACAACAACATCCCTGACTGGCTGAACATGACCGCGCAGGGGCGCTTGCGCGAGGCGTTTGATCTGTCGCAAGCGACCAATACGTTCCCCGAGATTTGTGGCCGCATCTGCCCGCAGGATCGCCTATGCGAAGGCAATTGTGTGATCGAGACATCCGGCCATGGCACGGTGACCATCGGCGCGATTGAAAAATATATTACCGATACGGCGTGGGAAAAAGGCTGGGTGCAGCCGATTGCACCCCCTGCCGAGCGCAGTGAAAGCGTGGGTATTATCGGCTCTGGCCCCGGTGGCTTGGCGGCAGCAGACGTGCTGCGCCGTGCTGGCGTGCAGGTCACGGTTTACGAGCGTTGGGATCGGGCTGGCGGGTTGATGACCTATGGCATCCCCGGTTTCAAGCTGGAAAAAGACATCGTCATGCGCCGGATCAAGCAGCTTGAAGATGGCGGGGTTGAGTTTGTTCTGAACTGCAATGTCGGCGAGGATATCGGCTTTGACGATATTCGCATCAAACATAACGCGGTTCTGATCGCGACCGGCGTTTACAAGTCGCGCGACCTTGGCGGGCCGGGCGCGGGGCTGAACGGTATAGTTAAGGCGCTGGATTACCTTACCGCCTCTAACAGGTTGAATTTCGGCGATAAAGTGGCCGAGATTGAAAGCGGAGAATTGAACGCCAAAGGCAAGAAGGTCGTTGTTCTGGGCGGCGGTGATACGGCGATGGATTGTGTGCGCACGGCGATCAGGCAGGGGGCTGAAACGGTCAAATGCCTCTATCGACGGGATCGCGCGAACATGCCGGGCTCGGTCAGGGAAACCACCAATGCCGAGGAAGAGGGTGTTGAATTTGTCTGGCTGGCCGCGCCGAAGGGTTTTGTTGGTGAAGGTAGCGTCACAGGTGTGCGCATGGCGAAAATGCGCCTTGGTGTGCCGGATGCGAGTGGCCGCCAGACGCCCGAGGAAATCGAAGGCGCGGACTATACCGAAGCCGCAGATCTGGTCATCAAGGCGCTGGGCTTTGAGCCGGAAGACTTGCCGGAATTGTGGAGCGAGCCTGATCTGCCCGTGACCCGCTGGGGAACTGTTCAGACAAATTTCCAGACCCACAAAACCCCGATGGACGGGGTTTATGCTGTCGGTGATATCGTACGCGGGGCCAGTCTTGTGGTGTGGGCGATTGCTGATGGGCGTGAAGCAGCGGACAGTATATTGGCGGATTTTAACCAGAGGGCGGATGTGGCGGCGGAATGATCCGGGCATTGTGTGCAACCCGTACACAAAGCGTATGACTCTTGTACATACGATTGGCAGCAATATTAGCGGCCCGAATTCTTAATAGGTCAGCCAGGCGGACGCATCTGATGAAAGTTAGGTTAACGACATGAGCAACAGAACCGGAAAGTGCATGTGCGGGGCGGTGACGTTCACGGCAAGTGACGTGCCCGACGAATACGGCGTGTGCCATTGCGAGATGTGTCGCCGCTGGACCGGTTCCGCCCTGTTGGGGATCACGATACCGACCGACAAGTTGCACTGGACAGGCGTTGAAAACATCTCGACCCTGCAAAGCTCAACCTGGGCGGAACGCGCCTGGTGCGCGAAATGTGGAACGGGTTTGTTCTTTCGCGTGACGATGGAGGGCCGGTTTTTCGGCGGAACTGAGGTTCCGATTGGGTTACTGGATGACCAATCCGGCCTGAAAATGTCGAACGAAATCTATATCGACCACAAGCCCGATAGCTTTGCGTTTGCAGGCGAAGGGCGAAAACTGTTGACCCGCCAGGACTGTGTCGAAAAATTCAGCGTTTTGGACAGTGAATAACCCGAAAAGGGCAACCGGATCGCCGGTGAAAGGAAATGACATGACCGAATTTGACGCAAACTGGGCCAAGACCGAACAAGCCAAGCGTGAAGCAATGGCCAAAAACGGTTTGTACCGCGCTGAGGATGAACATTCCTCTTGCGGGGTCGGGCTTGTGGTGTCGATTGATGGCAGGCCATCGCGCAAGGTTGTCGAAAACGGCATTGCTGCCTTGAAAGCGGTCTGGCATCGCGGTGCCGTGGATGCGGATGGCAAAACTGGTGACGGGGCTGGCATCCATGTGCAAATTCCGGTGCAGTTCTTTTACGACCAGATCAAGCGCACGGGTCATGAGCCGGATGCACAAAACCTGATCGCGGTCGGGCAGGTGTTTTTGCCGCGCACGGATTTCGGCGCACAGGAAACCTGCCGCACGATTGTGGAAAGCGAAGTGCTGCGCATGGGCTACAATATCTACGGTTGGCGGCATGTGCCGGTTGATGTGACCTGTCTGGGCGACAAGGCCAATGCTACCCGGCCTGAGATTGAGCAAATTCTGATTTCCAACTCCAAAAGCGTGGACGAGGAAACCTTTGAGCGCGAGCTCTATGTGATCCGGCGGCGCATTGAAAAGGCTGCCGCCGAAGCGCAGGTCTATGATCTTTATATCTGCTCGCTGTCGTGCCGGTCGATCATCTATAAGGGTATGATGCTGGCCGAGCAGGTGGCGGTTTTCTATCCCGATCTGATGGATACGATGTTTGAAAGCGCGTTTGCGATTTACCACCAGCGTTATTCAACCAATACATTTCCACAATGGTGGCTGGCGCAGCCGTTCCGGATGCTGGCCCATAATGGTGAAATCAATACATTAAAGGGCAACCTTAACTGGATGAAATCCCACGAGATTCGCATGGCGTCCAAGACGTTTGGCGATCATGCGGAAGACATCAAGCCGATCGTCGCGCAAGGCAGCAGTGACAGTGCAGCGCTTGATGCGGTTTTTGAAGTCATGGTGCGGGCAGGGCGAAATGCGCCCATGGCCAAGACAATGCTGGTGCCTGAAAGCTGGTCAAACTCGACCACGGAAATGCCGCAGGCCTGGCAGGATATGTATGCCTATTGTAACTCGGTGATCGAACCCTGGGACGGGCCGGCGGCGCTGGCGATGACCGACGGGCGTTGGGTTTGTGCGGGGCTTGATCGCAACGGATTGCGGCCCATGCGCTATGTGGTGACGGCTGATGGGTTGGTGATTGCAGGCTCGGAAACCGGCATGGTGCCCACGGATGAAACCGGCATTCTTGAAAAGGGCGCACTTGGGCCGGGGCAGATGATCGCCGTGGATATGGAAGATGGGCGTTTGTTGCATGACGAAGAAATCAAGAACGAACTGGCGGCGGCGCGCCCGTTTGGTGATTGGGTCGGCTCGATCGTTGATCTTGAGGCCGAGACCGGCGGGCTGACAGAGGCACCGATATTTACCGGCAGCGAGTTGCGCAAGCGCCAGATCGCGGCGGGTTATACGATTGAGGAGTTGGAGCAAATCCTGCATCCGATGGCTGAAGACGCCAAGGAAACGCTGGCCTCGATGGGGGATGATACGCCCTCGGCGGTGCTGTCAGATATGTACCGGCCCTTGAGCCATTTCTTTCGGCAGAATTTTTCACAGGTCACAAACCCGCCGATTGACAGCCTGCGCGAACATCGGGTGATGAGCCTGAAAACGCGCTTTGGTAATCTGCGCAATGTGCTGGATGAAAGCAACGAGCAGACGGAAATCCTGCTGCTGGACACGCCCTTTGTTTCCAATGCCAAGTTTGCTGCGATGGTCCGGCATTTCGGCAGCAATGTGGTGGAAATCGACTGTTCGTTTGCGCGCAGGGGCGGGGCAAGCGCGTTGGGACTGGCGCTCGAAAAACTGCGGGCCGAAGCTGAGGACGCGGTCCGTGCAGGCGCGATGCATTTGGTTTTAACCGATCATTATCAAGACGTTGACAAGGTTCCGATGCCGATGATCCTGGCAACCTCGGCGGTGCATTCGTGGCTGACGCGCAAAGGGTTGCGGACGTTTTGTTCAATGAATGTGCGATCTGCGGAATGTGTTGATCCGCATTATTTTGCCGTGCTGATCGGTGCGGGTGCGACCACGGTGAATGCCTATCTGGCTGAAGATTCTCTTGCTGATCGGGTTGAGCGTGGTTTGCTGGACGGGCCGCTCAATAACGTGGTTGCACGTTACGGCGAGGCGATCAATCAAGGGTTGCTCAAGATCATGTCGAAGATGGGGATCTCGGTTATTTCGTCTTATCGGGGTGGGCTGAATTTTGAGGCGGTGGGGCTTTCGCGCTCCATGGTGGCGGAATATTTCCCGGGCATGCCAAGCCGGATTTCCGGCATCGGGGTGCTGGGCATCCAGCGCAAGATCAGCAAGGTTCACGCCAAAGGCTGGCTGGGTGGCACGGATGTTTTGCCGATTGGCGGCTTTTACAAAGCGCGGCGGACGGGCGAAAGTCATGCGTGGCAGGCGGGTAATATGCATCTGTTGCAGTCGGCTTGCGCTCAGGCCAGCTTTGATTTGTGGAAACAGTATTCGGCCAAAATGCAGGCCAACCCGCCGATCCATCTGCGTGATTTGTTGGACTTTCGGGCCAAGGCCGAACCGGTTGCACTGGAGGAGGTTGAAAGCATCACCTCGATCCGCAAACGCTTTGTAACGCCGGGCATGAGCCTTGGCGCGCTGTCGCCCGAAGCGCACAAAACATTGAACGTGGCCATGAACCGAATCGGCGCAAAAAGCGATAGCGGTGAGGGTGGTGAAGACCCGGCGCATTTCGTGCCGGAACCAAATGGTGACAATCCAAGTGCCAAGATCAAGCAGGTGGCCAGCGGGCGGTTTGGTGTGACGGCAGAGTATTTGAACCATTGCGAGGAGCTGGAGATCAAGGTTGCCCAAGGCGCCAAACCGGGTGAAGGTGGGCAGCTTCCGGGCATCAAGGTGACCGAGCTGATTGCGCGCTTGCGTCACTCGACCAAGGGGGTGACGCTGATAAGCCCGCCGCCGCATCACGACATTTATTCGATCGAGGATTTGGCGCAATTAATCTATGATCTCAAGCAGATAAACCCCAAAGCTAAGGTAACGGTGAAACTTGTCGCCTCCAGCGGTGTCGGCACGATTGCGGCTGGTGTAGCCAAGGCCAAGGCTGATGTGATCCTGATTTCCGGCCATAATGGCGGCACCGGGGCCAGCCCTGCGACCAGCATCAAATATGCCGGTCTGCCGTGGGAAATGGGCCTGACCGAGGCGCATCAGGTGCTGGCCATGAACAATCTGCGCGACCGCGTGACCTTGCGCACCGATGGCGGTCTGCGCACCGGGCGCGATATTGTCATGGCGGCGATGATGGGGGCCGAGGAATTTGGCATCGGCACCGCGGCACTGATCGCCATGGGCTGTATCATGGTGCGGCAATGTCAATCCAACACCTGCCCTGTGGGCATCTGTGTGCAGGATGAACGTCTGCGTGAAAAGTTCACCGGCACGGCGGATAAGGTGGTTAATCTGATTACGTTTTATGCGCAGGAGGTTCGGGAAATTCTGGCAAGCATTGGCGCGCGCTCACTGGACGAGGTGATCGGGCGGGCGGATCTGTTATCACAGGTTTCACGCGGTTCGGCCCATCTGGATGATCTGGATTTGAACCCGATGCTAATCACGGTGGATGAGGATCATTCGATCCGCTACGACCGCAAAAAACCGCGCCAGTCGGTGCCCGATACGCTGGACGCGGAAATCCTGAAGGATGCCGAGCCGTTTTTCAAGGATGGCGAGAAGATGCAGCTTTCCTATTCGGTGCAAAACACCCACCGCACCATCGGCGCGCGGGTTTCAAGCCAGATTGTGCGCCGGTTCGGGATGCGCAACGAATTGCAGGCCGATCATTTGACGGTGAAGCTGTCGGGTTCTGCCGGGCAATCGCTGGGCGCGTTTGCGGCACCGGGCTTGAAACTGGAGGTTTCAGGCGATGCGAATGATTACGTTGGTAAAGGGCTTTCGGGCGGTGTGATTGTTGTGCGTCCGCCCCTTACCTCGCCCCTGATTGCGGCGGAAAACACCATTATCGGCAATACGGTTCTTTACGGCGCGACCGATGGCAAGCTGTTCGCCAATGGCCGCGCGGGGGAACGTTTTGCGGTCCGTAATTCGGGTGCAAAGGTGGTGGTTGAGGGCTGTGGCTCAAACGGGTGTGAATATATGACTGGCGGTGTGGCGGTTATTCTGGGCAGTATCGGTGGCAATTTCGGCGCGGGTATGACCGGCGGCATGGCCTATATTTACGATCCTGATGGCACCGCTTCGGACCAGATCAATATGGAATCACTGGTGACATGCGCGGTTACGACCGATCATTGGCAGGGTGAGCTAAAGGCGCTGATTGTGCAGCATCTGGCGGAAACCCGTTCGCCACAGGCCAACGATATCCTGCAACATTGGGATGATGAAAAGCGCAATTTTTTGCAGGTCTGCCCGAAAGAGATGTTGGCGACGCTGGCCTATCCATTGGGCGACGAGGCGGATGCAAGCCAGTTGGCCTGAAGTCAATGTTACCCGGGCCAGCATCAACTAACCCGGGTAACAGATTGAATTAGTTTACTTTTGCGGTTGCCACAACCGGCTTGCCATTCACCAGGACCGGTGGATCCTGATTTGGGAACATATACATGCCCTTCATGCCATCATCTATGTGCAGCATGGTCAGAACCACGTCGCCCGAGTTCATGGCTTCGGTCAGCTCAACCACAACGTTCTTGGTGGTGCCTGCTTTCACGGCCACATTGCCGATAGACCCCGGTACAACCGGCTTGCCGTCTTTGATGGCGTGAACCACAAGAAAGCCGTCGTTTTCGATGGTGACCGAACCAACGGTGACAGTGCTGCCAGCGGATTGCGGGCCGACCATAATCATCGGGCCCATGCTTTGGGCCGGGGCCTGGCTTGCAAATGCGAAAGGGATCGCAAGGGCGAGAAGGCTGGATTTACCAAATTTCATAATTTCTTCCTCTTTTATGTTTTGCCCGCAACTTATGTGCAGGTGAACTTACGATAGTAACGAAAAAGTGAGCGGGGTCTGAAGTTTATTGTAACCGGATTGTAACGCCCCGCCTGCATCCACGATATGCACCCCTTTCCTGACGCTTTATTGTGCTGCGAAAGCCGCCTATAGAGGGGCGTGGCAGTCAAAAAGAAAACATCAGGCAAGGCGCGCAAAAGGCGTGGCAAGAAGAAACCGGGATTCCTTCGGGTTCAGCTTGGTCGTGCGGTGAAGATCGCGGCGCGGGTATTTTGGGTGGCTTTGGGCATTCAGGCCTTTGTGGTGTTTCTGTTTGGAATTGTTAACCCGCCGACCAATTTTTACATGCTAAGCGAAAGCCGCCGTCTTGACGGGGTCAAGCAGGACTGGATGGCACTGGAGGATATCACACCCAACATGGCGCGCGCGGTTGTGGCGGCTGAGGACGCCAATTTCTGTGGCCATTGGGGATTTGATCTGGGGGCGATAAGGCGGGTTGTGACCTCGGGTTCGGGGCAGATGCGCGGGGCCTCGACCCTGACACAGCAGGTGGCCAAGAACGTG
The DNA here is from genome assembly GCA_013151535.1 of Alphaproteobacteria bacterium. Lineage (GTDB taxonomy): Bacteria > Pseudomonadota > Alphaproteobacteria > Rhodobacterales > Rhodobacteraceae > UBA5972. Next base: position 9,810 of record JAADIC010000232.1, read on the forward strand.
TTTCTGTGGCCCAACCGAAGCTGGCTGCGCAAGCTGTTTCGAGGCTGAAACCACTTTGATGATCGAGCTGTTCTGGACCAAGCGCCGGATCGTCGAGGTTTACATAAACGTCGCGGAATTTGACGAGGGCGTGTTCGGTGTGGGTGCGGCAGGACCGCATTATTTTGGTGTGAAGGCCGGGGATTTAAGCCTGACACAAGCGGCACGGCTGGCGGCGATATTGCCCAACCCCAAAGGGCGTTCGGCCAGCAATCCCGGCAACAAGACCCGCAAACGGGCGGCGGCTATCGTGCAAGGTGCGCAGACCATCAAGGCAGATGGCCGCGATGGCTGTTTCAGTGGTTGAAAAACGCCGGACTTGCAGGCAAACAGGTTAAAACCACCGAATATCGAGCTCGACACATGCACCGTTTGTACCATATCCCGCTGTCGCCTTTCTGCCGCAAGGTGCGCCTTGTGCTGGCAGAAAAGAAGATCGAGGTTGAACTGATCGAAGAGCGCACATGGGAAAAACGCAAAGATTTCATGCAGATGAATCCGGCGGGCGTGGTTCCGGTGCTGAAAGCCGATGGCCTGGTTCTGGCCGATAGCAACGCGATTTGCGAATATCTTGAGGAAAAGCACCCCGAGCCACCCCTGCTACCGGATGATTATGCCAAACGGGCCGAAGTGCGGCGCTTGGTGGCGTGGTTTGACGACAAGTTTCACCGCGAGGTGACGGTTAACCTGCTGTATGAGCGGGTGAACAAGAAGGTCATGCAGGCCGGATACCCCGACAGCAAGAATGTCAAAGCCGGGGCCAAGAACATCAAGTTTCATCTGGATTATCTGACCTGGTTGCTGGAGCAGCGGCGATGGCTGGCAGGGGATCGCATGTCGCTGGCCGATTTCGCTGCCGCTGCGCAATTGTCGTGCCTTGATTATATTCGCGACGTGGATTGGGACCGCTCAGCCTTGGTGAAAGACTGGTACGCCACGATCAAATCGCGGCCTGCGTTCCGGTCGTTATTGGCGGATAATATTTCGGGATTTCCCCAGCCCGGCCATTATGCGGACC
>JAADIC010000295.1 GCA_013151535.1 Alphaproteobacteria bacterium
ACACCGGCACCGCAGGCGATTACACCTACGGGCAAAAATTCTGGCGCGATGAATATCGCATCAACGCCAAAATAACCGCCTTTCCCAAGCCCTATCTGGCCTTCATGCAGGGATTTACCATGGGAGGCGGGGTTGGTGTTTCCTGTCACGGCTCATACCGCGTGGTCTGTGAAAACAGCCAGATTGCCATGCCGGAATGCGGCATTGGCCTTGTGCCAGACGTCGGTGGCTCATACCTGCTGGCGAGCGCGCCGGGGTTTGGCGGTGAGTATCTGGGGCTGAGCGGGGCGCGGATGGGGCCATCAGACGCCATATATGCCGGTTTTGCCGACCATTATATAACGCAAGATCGCTGGGCCGGGCTGATTGAAAATCTGGCGCAAAGCGGCGATGTGTTTCTGGTGGAGCTTTACGCCTCAAGCGAGATGCCACCCGCCAAAGGGCCCTTGCAACGCAATGCCGGGCTGATTGATGCGGTGTTCGGGGCGGCGGAACTGGCCGCGATTGCAACCGGGCTAGCGGCGCGCGATGACGGGTTTGCCGCCAGCGCGCTGAAGGCCGTGAACCGCAATTCACCGCTATCCATGGCCTGTACGCTGGAAATGCTGCGCAATCTGCGGCCCGACCCCACGGTGGCCAAGGCCCTGACGCAGGAATACCGTTTCACCAGCCGCGCCATGCAGCATGGCGATTTTCTGGAAGGTATCCGGGCGGCGATCATCGACAAAGATCGTACGCCGGACTGGAAACACAAAAACATCACGGATGATCTGCGCGACGAGGTGGCGGCCATGCTGGCCCCGCTGGGGGCGCAGGGTTTGAAATTGAAGGAGCAACTGACATGAAAATCGGTTTTATCGGTCTGGGCAATATGGGCGCGCCGATGGCGGCCAATCTGGCGGCGGCGGGGCATCAGGTGATCGGCTTTGATCTGGCCGCCCCCTGCCCTGACGGTGTGCTAAAGGCTGACAGCTCGACGGCGGCGGCGACTGGGCAAGACGTGGTCATCACCATGCTGCCCAATGGCGCGATCCTGCGCTCGGTCGCGGCTGAGATCATTCCGGCCATGGATAAGGGCGCGGCGTTTGTCGATTGCTCGACCGTGGATGTGGACAGCGCGCGCGATGTTGCGGCTGACGCGGTTGCGGCTGGCCTGTTGGCGGTGGATGCGCCCGTATCCGGCGGTGTCGGTGGTGCCAGTGGCGGCACGCTAACCTTTATGGCGGGTGGCTCTGACGCCGCCTTCGCCAAGGCCGAGCCATTGTTTGACATCATGGGCCAGAAGGCGGTGCATTGCGGCGAAAGTGGTGCGGGCCAATCGGCCAAGATCTGCAACAACATGATCCTTGGCGTCACCATGATCGCCACTTGTGAAGCCTTCGCGCTGGCCGATAAACTGGGGCTGGATCGCCAAAAGATGTTTGACGTGGTATCAACGTCGTCTGGTTATAGCTGGAGCATGAATGCCTATTGCCCGGCCCCGGGGATCGGCCCGACCTCACCTGCCGACAACAATTACAAGCCCGGTTTTGCGGCCGAGTTGATGCTCAAAGACCTGCGCCTGTCGCAACAGGCGGCCAAAGCGGTGGATGCGGCCACCCCTTTGGGCCAGCACGCGACGGATTTGTACAGGGTTTTTGTCGAGGATGAGGACGGCCAGGGAATGGATTTTTCCGCCATGCTGCCGAGATTCGAGAAAAAAGGCCGATAAATCGCGGAATAACCCGGTTTATTGTCTTAAAACCATCAACAATCCCTGATTTGACCAAATTCTGGCCACACTTCGCGTCAAAGTTGCCCTCACCAAGCCCGACAAACGGGCATCAACCGGAGGGGAACGTAATGTTCAGAAACAATGTCGGTCCAAAAGATCGGGTTTATCGCGCAGTCGCCGCAATCATTTTGGTGTCAGCGTATTTTTCAGCCAGTAATTGGGCGTGGAACGGGGTAGCCCTGTTCGCCGGTCTTTACCTGCTGTTCACCGCAATGTTGTCAAGCTGTGCCATCTATTCGGTCACAGGTCGCAACACCAATCAAGACCAAGAAACTGACGCTGAAGCAAAAAGCTGAAGTTGAAGCCTGACTTTCACGGCGTCATCCCTAGGGGGCTATGGATGACGCCGGGAATGTCTTTTCCCACTATATCTGGTAATATCAACGGTCAAATCGCCCAGATTTAGGCCGGTTTTTGCATTTCTGAAAAACTTCTGCTACTCTTTATCCACGCGCCCGTTCAACGGGCACATAGTAGAGAGGGAGCGGATTATGTTCAGAAACAATGTCGGCGGTGCTGACCGTATCGTACGGGCGATTTTAGGGGTTGCCCTGATTGCCGCGTTTTTCACTTATCCCTACCTGGGAAGCTGGAAATGGGTTTCGCTGATCGCCGGTTTGATTTTGCTGTTCACATCGGTCATGTCATCCTGCATGATCTATTCGGTGCTGGGCATGACCACCCGAAAAGAAGATCAGGAAGACGGCTGACAGAAAAAATGGGCGTGAATGAGCAGTTGGATCGATAAAAGCGCCCTGTCAGACTTGCTGAGCGCAGGCGAACGGCAGGTTCTGGAAAGTGTTTTCGCCGGCCGTTTGGCCAAAAACACGGTGCTGTTTCAGCCCGGTGACGCGGTGCAGGGCTTTGCCATCGTGATTTCGGGGCGTGTCGGGGTCTATCTGACCGGCAAGACCGGGCGCGAAATCCTGCTTTATGACATTGTTCCCGGCCAGACCTGTGTGCAATCGACGCTGGGCATTCTGGGCGATGAGGCCTATTCCGCCGAGGCGATTTGCGAAGAGGATTGCGAGTTGGCCCTGATCCCGCGCGATTTGTTTCAAAAGCTGCTGGGCACTTCGCCGGAATTTCGCAAATTTGTGTTCGGGGCCTTTGCCGAACGCATGCAATCCATGATGCATCTGCTGGAACAAGTGGCCTTTGTGCGGGTCGAGAACCGGCTGGCGGCGACATTGTTGCAACGCGCCGATGGCGATATCGTGCGCGCCACCCATCAGGAACTGGCGACGCAAATCGGCTCCGCCCGCGAGGTTATCTCGCGTCGGCTTGAAGTTCTGGCCAAACGCGGTTTTCTGCGGCTTGATCGGGGCGAGGTCACCATCCTTGACCGCACCGCCTTGCAGGCGTTTTCGAAAACTTCCTGATCTTTGTGACCTTGTCACAGACTTGCGCCGCGAAACCGCGCAAAACGCGAGCATGCAACGCCCGTTAGGGGCCAAAAGAAGTGAGAGAACCATGTTCAAGAAAAATGTCGGGACGCTTGATCGTATCGTCCGCATCATTGTCGGCATCGCCCTGATCGCTGCCTATTTCCTCTATCCCGAGCTGTCCTGGGGCATCGCCTTGCTGGTGGTCGGGATTATCGTGACGGCAACCGGCCTGATCTCGTCCTGCCTGCTTTACACCATCCTTGGTTTGCGCACCTCGCCCAAGGAATAAAGCTGCAAAAGCCCCCTACTCCGCCGCCGCGCGGCGGGGTTTGAGCAGGTCTTTCAGGTAATACCCGGTATAACTGCCCTTGACCTTGGCGACCTGCTCGGGCGTGCCTGTGGCGACGATTTCGCCACCACCATCGCCACCTTCGGGGCCGATATCAATGATGTGATCGGCGGTTTTGACCACGTCGAGATTGTGTTCGATCACCAGCACGGAATTGCCCTGATCGACCAATTCATGCAACACTTCGAGCAGCTTACGCACGTCTTCAAAGTGCAAACCTGTGGTCGGTTCATCCAGAATGTAAAGCGTGCGCCCGGTTGAACGTTTGGACAATTCCTTTGACAGTTTCACCCTTTGCGCCTCACCGCCTGACAGTGTCGTGGCTTGCTGACCGACCTTGATATAACCAAGCCCGACCCGCATCAGGGCCGTCATCTTCTCGCGGATGGATGGCACCGCTTTGAAGAAAACCTCCGCGTCTTCGACATTCATATCCAGAATGTCAGCGATGCTTTTGCCCTTGAACAGGATCTCCAGCGTTTCGCGGTTGTAGCGCTTGCCCTTGCAGCTTTCGCAGGTCACATAGACATCGGGTAAAAAGTGCATTTCGATCTTGATGACACCGTCACCCTTGCAGGCCTCACACCGCCCACCCTTGACGTTAAAACTGAAGCGCCCCGGCTTATAACCCCGGGTTTTCGCCTCGGGCAGCCCCGCGAACCAATCGCGGATCGGGGTGAAAGCGCCGGTATACGTCGCCGGGTTGGAGCGCGGCGTGCGCCCGATGGGGCGCTGGTCAATATCAATGACTTTATCGAGGTATTCCAAGCCTTTAACGGATGCGCACGGCGCTGGTGTTTGCCGCGCACCGTTCAGGCGCATACTTGCCGTCTTGAACAGGGTTTCAATCGTCAGCGTCGATTTACCACCGCCCGAGACACCAGTGATGCAGGTAAACGTGGCCAGCGGAAACCGCGCCGTCATGTTCTTGAGGTTGTTGCCGGTCGCCCCCTCAACCACCAGCCATTTGCCACTGCCCAAGCGCCGAACCTTTGGCACCGCAATCTCACGCGCGCCGGTCAGATATTGGCCGGTGATCGAGGCCGGATCGGCGGCGATTTCATCTGGCGTGCCTTGCGCGACGATGCGCCCGCCATGCACCCCGGCGCCGGGGCCGAAATCAAGCACATGATCGGCTGAGCGGATCGCCTCTTCATCATGTTCAACCACGATCACCGTATTGCCCTGATCGCGCAGGTTTTTCAGGGTCACCAGCAGGCGGCCATTGTCGCGTTGATGCAGGCCAATTGACGGCTCATCCAGCACATAAAGCACGCCCGTTAGGCCCGAACCGATCTGGCTGGCAAGGCGAATACGCTGGCTTTCACCGCCGGATAAAGTGCCGGAATTGCGGCTAAGCGTCAGGTAATTGAGGCCGACATTGACCAGAAAACCAAGCCGCTCGCGAATTTCTTTCAGGATGGCGCGGGCTATTTCATTTTTCTGTGCGGACAGCGCGGTCGGCACCTGTTCCATCCAGTCCAGTGCCTCAATGATCGACATCTGCACCACCTGACCCGCATGCAGGCCGTTGATTTTCACCGCCAACGCCTCGGGCCGCAGGCGATAACCATCACAAGTGCCGCATTCGCGGTTGTTCTGATACCGCTCGAATTCCTCGCGAATCCAGTTGCTGTCAGTCTCGCGGTAGCGGCGCTGCATGTTGGGAATGACACCTTCAAAGCTGCGCGTCACCTCGTAAACCCGCCCGCCTTCGTCATAGCGAAACCTGATCTCGTCCTCGCCCGAGCCATAGAGCATCACTTGCTGCGCCTGCTCGGGCAGATCGCGCCAAGGGGCGTCACGCGGGAACTTGTAATGGCGTGCCAAAGCCTCAATCGTTTGCAGAAAATAGGGCGATTTGCCCTTGCGCCACGGGGCAAGTGCTCCGTCATAAAGCGCGATAGAGGTGTCGGGCACCACAAGGCGCTCATCGAAAAACAGCTCCACCCCCAGCCCGTCGCAATCAGGGCAAGCCCCAAACGGCGCGTTGAACGAGAACAGGCGCGGCTCGATCTCGGGGATGGTGAAGCCGCTGACCGGACAGGCAAAATTCTCGGAAAACGTGATCCGCTCGGGCTCGCCATCCTTGGGCGCGGTCTCCAGAATGGCGATCCCGTCGGCCAGATTAAGCGCCGTGCGCAGGCTGTCGGCAAGGCGCGTTTCCAAGCCTTCACGGATGACGATCCGATCAACCACCACATCGATATCATGGCGGAATTTCTTGTCGAGCTTGGGCGTGTCCTCCAGCTCGTAAAACGCGCCGTCAATCTTGACCCGCTGAAAGCCCTGTTTCTGTAAGTCGAGGAATTCTTTGCGATATTCCCCTTTACGGTCCCGCACAATCGGGGCCAGAAGATAGGCCCGCAGCCCCTCCTCCATACCCATGATCCGGTCAACCATCTCGCTGACTTGCTGGGCCTCGATTGGAAGGCCGGTGGCGGGGGAAAACGGCGTACCAACACGGGCGAATAGCAGGCGCATATAGTCGTAAATCTCGGTCACGGTACCGACGGTGGAACGCGGGTTCTTAGAGGTGGTTTTCTGCTCGATCGAAATGGCGGGGGAAAGGCCGCTGATGTGATCCAGATCGGGTTTCTGCATCATATCAAGGAACTGGCGCGCATAGGCGGACAGGCTTTCCACATAACGGCGCTGGCCTTCGGCATAGATGGTATCGAACGCCAGACTGGACTTGCCCGAGCCGGACAGGCCGGTGATTACCACAAGTTTGTCGCGCGGAATATCCACGTCAATCGACTTGAGATTATGTTCGCGCGCGCCGCGAATTTCGATGTTCTTAAGCTCGGCCAAGGCCAGCACCCCCGTGCAATACTCGTGCAAAATACCCATGCCCGACAGGGCTGGTACAGAATGGAACAAAACGTGATCGTTCACAAGAGGTAAAGGGCGGGCAGAACCGAATCGCACGCGCTAGCGGGCTAGCGGGCTAGCGGGCTAGCGGGCTAGCGAAGCCCGATCCTGATTTTACCAATCTGTCAACGAATTATTTACCTCAATCCTGTTTACTAGGCGAATATCACCAAACAAGTGGAACCCCAATGCCCTTCAAAAACGCCCGCCAACTCACCAAGCTCGGCACAGCTCTGGGTCACAAACGTCGCCTGCATATTTTGCAAACATTGTTTCACAACCCGCTTGCCCGCAGCAGTTTCGCCAATCTTCTGGCCTTGACCCGCATTCCTAGCGCACCATTACGGCATCATCTTGCGGTTCTGGAAACGGCAAAACTTGTCAAGCGGCACCGGGTCGGGCCCAAAACCCGCTACCGTCTTGATATTTCCATCATTGAATCCGGTATTGGCCCAATCCTGTTTGATTGCCACACCAACCCGAACGGAAAACCGGTGGCAAATGTTACCACGATTCTTGACCGTCCGATCAGCAAACAGCGCTCAACCGGGCGTGGTGACAGAATTGCAGGTGTAGTGACGACGATTTAGGGCCAAAAGCCGATCCATAACTGTAAAGACCGCTGTTAACGGCGCACCGTGCGGCTGTTGGCATCTGCGATAACCCTGATCCGACGCACACCCACCAATTGTTGATCCGACACGAACCGCGCAACAACCACTTCGCGCGAGACCTTGGTGCCGACATCGGTTCGCGTTCCCGGCGGCAACAGGCGGAACTCATAAGTCAGCACACCTTTATCCGGAAACTCGTCATTCAGCGGCACCAACTCGGCCTCCCAATAGCCCTGGGTCGGGGGCAGGCCGAACGCGTTGATGATCGCCCCACCCGGCAAGCGATCCACCTTGAGCTTGATAATCTCGCCCACCAGACCGCGCGGATCGACAATTTCCACGTTTTGGGCGTTTCGGGTTTCTTTGTCGCGACCAAACCAGTTGAACGGGTTCAGGCGCGACTGCCCGCAAGCCGCCACGAAACTGACAAGCAGCAAAGCAGTAATTATTCGGGTCATTGGGCGCATCATCAATCGGCCTTTTGCAACTCTTGGCCCTTGGATAGACCAAAACAGACGCGTTTGGAAAGCCTTGGCGCGTCTGTTTGTCAGGATTTCATGCTGGACCTTTGCACATTGGCATCATAACAAGCCAAAATCCCGAAACCGGAACCAAAATATGGCCAGCCCCGCCTTTGAAGACATTGCCGAAGACTTTGAATTCCTCGAAGACTGGGAGGATCGCTATCGCCATGTGATCGAGCTTGGCAAAGCCATGGAGCCGCTTGAGGATGCGTTGAAAGTCCCCGCCACCAAGGTGGATGGCTGCGCCAGTCAGGTCTGGCTGGTGCCGGATATTCGCGGGCGTGTTTTCAACTTTCGCGGTGACAGCGACGCGATGATCGTGCGCGGCCTGATCGGGGTGCTGGTGGCGCTGTTTGATGGTTTGGCGCTAAAAGACGTTCTGAAAGTCGATGCCAGCGGCGAAATGGCGCGCCTTGGTCTGGATCAACACCTGTCCGCACAACGCAGCAACGGCTTGCGCGCCATGCTGGAACGCATTCGTCTATTGGCGGCTAACGCCCTGAAAGAAAGTTAAAATGACACATAAAATCAACCAATTACTGGAAAGTCAGGGCTGGCTTCTGGCCGATGGGGCCACCGGCACCAACCTTTTCAATATGGGGCTGGAGGCCGGAGAAGCGCCCGAGCTTTGGAACGACCAGCAGCCCGACAAGATCACAGCGCTCTACAAATCTTCGGTCGATGCGGGCAGCGATTTGTTCCTGACCAACAGCTTTGGCGGCAATTATTCCCGCCTGAAACTGCATAATGCGCAAACGCGCGTGCGTGAACTCAACCGTATCGCCGCTGAAATTGGCCGCGAAGTCGCCGACAAAATGGACCGCTTAGTGATTGTCGCTGGTTCCATGGGGCCAACCGGCGAAATCATGCAACCGGTTGGCACGCTTAGCCACGCGAGCGCAGTTGAAATGTTTCACGAGCAGGCGGAGGGGCTGAAAGAGGGCGGGGCTGATGTTCTGTGGGTCGAAACCCTGTCGGCCCGCGAAGAATTTCTGGCTGCCGCCGAAGGCATCGCGCTGGCGGGCATGCCCTGGTGTGGCACCATGAGCTTTGACACGGCGGGGCGCACCATGATGGGCCTGACCTCGACCGATATGGTCAAGATGGTGGCCAAAATCGGCAACGCGCCGCTGGCATTTGGGGCCAATTGCGGTGTTGGCGCGTCTGATTTGTTGCGCACATTGATGGGGTTTGCCGAAGAAAATCCGGCCTTGCCGTTGATTTCAAAGGGAAATGCCGGAATTCCGAAATATGTCGATGGCCATATCCATTATGACGGCACGCCTGAATTGATGGCTGAATATGCGCTTATGGCGCGCAATACCGGGGCCTCGATCATCGGTGGTTGCTGTGGAACCATGCCGGAACACCTTTCTGCCATGCGGGCCGCGCTTGAAAGCCACGTCAAAGGTGATAAGCCATCCTTGGGCGAAATTGCCGCCAAAATCGGGCCATTTTCATCGGAATTTGACGGCACCGGCGAAAATTCCGGCCCGAAACCACGCGAAAAACGCCGCAGAAGACGTTAGATCAGCGGAAAATACTGGATTTTTTGCGTCGGTACTGGAAAGAATTGTGTCGCAAAGAACCTAGATAAATCCATGCCGCCGACTGTACTTGAAACTATAGACACCCTGCAACCAGAACAGGACCACAACCATGTCTGACGAAGAAGATGACATCATCCTTGCCGAACTCAGCGACGACGAGTTGACGTTGCAGATGCATGACGACCTTTATGACGGCCTGAAAGAGGAAATCATCGAGGCTGTGAATATCCTGCTGGGGCGCGGCTGGACGCCTTATGACGTCCTGACCAAGGCGCTGGTTGAAGGCATGCGCATCGTCGGTATCGACTTTCGCGATGGTATCCTTTTTGTGCCCGAGGTTTTGCTGGCTGCCAATGCGATGAAAGGCGGCATGTTCATTCTCAAGCCGCTACTGGCAGAAACCGGCGCGCCGCGTCTGGGGCGCATGGTGATTGGCACCGTCAAGGGCGACATTCACGACATCGGCAAGAACCTTGTGACGATGATGATGGAGGGCGCTGGTTTTGAGGTCAAAGACCTCGGCATCAATAATCCGGTCGAAAGCTATCTGGAAGCGCTGGTCGAGGAAGAGGCCGATATTCTGGGCATGTCCGCCCTGTTGACCACCACCATGCCGTACATGAAAGTGGTGATCGACACGATGGTTGAGAACGGTATTCGCGATGATTATGTCATCATGGTCGGCGGCGCCGCTGAACGAGGAATTCGCCAAGGCCATCGGGGCCGATGCCTATTGTCGCGATGCCGCCGTGGCGGTTGAAACCGCGACCGACTTTATGAACCGAAAGCACAATCAACTGGGGGCGTAATGGCCGAACTGGTCGATGATACCACACTGACAGAACAAGGTTTGGACGCGCCTGCGGGAACAGCCCCGGGGCGCGTTCTGCTTTTGGCCTGCGGGGCATTGGCGCGTGAGGTTCTGGCCCTGATTTCGGCCAATGGCTGGGATCATATGGACCTGACTTGCCTGCCTGCGAACCTGCATCTTTACCCCGAAAAGATCGCGCAAGCGGTGGCGCAGGCGGTGGAAAAACACCGGGCGGATTACGGCGATATTTTTGTGCTCTATGCGGATTGCGGCACCGGTGGCTTGCTCAAGGCCAAGTGCGATGCGCTTGGGGTCAAGATGCTGGCCGGGCCGCATTGTTATTCCTTTTACGAAGGCAACATCAACTTCGCCGCGCATGATGATGAAATCACAGCAT
>JAADIC010000017.1 GCA_013151535.1 Alphaproteobacteria bacterium
TGGAAGGGGTGTTCGCCACGCCTGGTCTCTCGACCTTTTACCGCCCCGATGGCCATCCGCGCCCACCGCTTGGCCAGATGATCCTGACCCGTATTCTGAAGCTGGAAAATACGGCTGGCGCGCCGGTTTTGCCACGCGATTTTGGCGGCGATCTGATGGCGATGACCCCGCGCGAGGCTGAAGCCTGGATAAATAAACGCGCCGCGCGCTGTCGTGGGCAATGGGTTGAGGGTGAATATCAGCAGATCGAGGCCGATGCGACAAAGTTGATTCCCAAGTGGAAAGAGCGGTTTATCGCAGACTAGCCTCGTCAGTTTGGAAAACGGAGGATTTAGACCAAAGGGTGGATATTAAACCCCGCCTGCCCGCTTTGGCCATGTTCCGTCAGACATTCCGAATGGTCGCGCAGAACCTTCAGCACCCGGCAATCGGCGACATGGCCGCCCTGACATTGGGTAACCATGCGGCTTAGCTCGGTTTTCAGGGACATCAGGCGGTCGATGCGGTTTTCGACCTCGGCCAGTTGGCGCGCGGCGATCTGGTTGACTTCCTCACAGGGATATTGCGGATTGTCGGCCAGCTCCAGCATCTCGCGGATCGCATCGAGCGAAAAGCCAAGCTGGCGAGAATGGCGGATGAAAGCGAGGCGATCGAGGTCATCCACCTCGTAGCGGCGCTGGCCTCCGGCGGTGCGCCCCGGCGTGTTCATCAGGCCGATTTGTTCGTAATACCGGATGGTTTGCACCTTGGTGCCGGTCTTTTTCGCAAGTGTGCCGATGGCAAGCATGTGGCTCTCATATCTCTAGTGACTTGAGAGTTTAGCTCAACGTGGCGTGAAAGGAAAGCCCAGCGCCTAAGCGCCCTGCGCGGCGACCACCGCTGGTGGAGTGTCCTTGACAACATCCCCGCCCGCTGGTGGTTTGCGGTCTTTGGTGGTCGACAAAAGGCGCAAGGCATTGGCCACAACCAGCAAGGATACCCCCACATCAGCCGCAATCGCGCCCCACATGGAAGCCAGGCCAAAGGCGGTCAGCCCGACAAACACCGCCTTGGTGCCAAGCGCCACCGCGATATTCTGGTGAATGATGCCCATGGTGCGGCGCGAATGGTCGACAAGCCAAGGCACCTTGGCGATATCATCGGTCATCAGCGCAATATCCGCAGTTTCAATCGCTGCGTCCGAACCGATCGCGCCCATGGCGATGGCGAAATGGGCGCGGGCCATGGCCGGGGCGTCGTTCACACCGTCGCCGATCATGGCGACCACGTCATAACGCTCGGTCAGCTCCTCAATGGCGGTGACCTTGTCTTCGGGCAGCAATTCGGCGCGCACCTCGTCAATACCCACGGCCTTGGCCACCGCATTCGCCGTGCGGGCATTGTCGCCGGTCAGCATGATGATCTTTTCGATGCCCTGCTGGTGCATTCTGGCAATCACCGCCTTGGCGTCGGGGCGGATGCGGTCACGGATTTCGATCAGGCCCAGCAGGCCATCCTCATTGCCGACGGCGACAACCGTACTGCCTGCCCCTTCCACGCGATCCAGAAATTCCTTGGGGATGGCATCGGCCATGTTTTGCTCACGCGCGAACCGGTCAGAGCCAAGCCAGATCGCCTTGCCGTCCAACTGGCCGGTGACGCCGCGCCCGGGCACAGTTTGTGTATCTTCGGCGGCTTTCGCGGTAACGCCGCCACTTACCGCGCGATCCAGAATGGCGCGGGCCAGCGGGTGGGACGAGCGCGCCTCAAGCGATGCCGCGACGTTCAACAGCTCGCTTTCTGACAGCTTGCCGATGGGCAGCAGGCTGGCCACTTCGGGCTCGCCCATGGTGATGGTGCCGGTCTTGTCCATGGCCAGCGCCTTGAGCTTGCCCGGTGCCTCAACGTAAGCGCCGCCTTTAATCAACACACCATTGCGGGCCGAGGAGGCCAGCGAGGCGACGATGGAAACCGGGGTTGAAATAACCAGCGCGCAGGGGCAAGCGATGACCAGAAGCACCAGTGCGTTGTAAAACCAGAATGACCATTCGCCGGAAAACAGCAAGGGCGGGACCAGCGCGATCAGGGTGGCCAGAACCATGATAATCGGGGTGTAGACCCGGGCAAATTTTGCCACCCATTGTTCCACCGGCGCGCGACGTGAATGGGCGTCGCCCACCATGCGGATGATGCGCGATAGCACGCTGTCACTTGCCGGTTTGGTGGCGCGAATTGTTAGGGTGCCGTCGCCGTTGACGGTGCCTGCATAGACCTCGTCACCGATTTCCTTGGGCACCAGCGCGCTTTCGCCAGTGATCGGTGCCTGATCGACGGCACCTGCGCCATCCACAACTTCACCGTCCAGCGCGATACGATCACCGCCGCGCACGATGAAACGATCACCCACGGCCACCTCGGCGGCGGCGAGGGTTTCCTCGGTTCCATCCTCGCGGATCACAAGCGCTGTGGCCGGGGCAAGTTCCAGCAGGGCCGACACCGCGTTGCGCGCCCGCCCGACGCTCCAGCTTTCAAGGGTCAGCGACAGGGCAAAGAAAAACGCCACGGTAGCGGCCTCGAAATACTCGCCCAAGCCAACCGCGCCGGTAACCGCGATTATCATCAACAGGTTCATGTCAGGCGACAGACGCCGCGCCGAGGACCACGCCTTGGGGGCCACCAGCCAGACGCCCAGCACGATGGCCACAAGGAAGAATGCGATTTCGATCAGCGGCATCGGGGCCTCACCGTGACCGGCAAACAGGCGGATTGCGCCAGCGGCTCCGGAGTTGACCGCGTGATAGATAAAACCCGTGGCCCAGAATCCGGCGCTGAGGCCGGTGAACAGTTTTTGCTGTTTCAGATGCGCGGTCTGATCGGCCTGAGCGCTGTCAGCATCCCAGACTTTGGCGCTCATGCCGGTCGAGGCGATGATCTTGATGATCGCGTCGTCAGACAGGGATTTGGCGCTTTCAAGCACCGTCATCCGGCCGTTTAGCACGTCAAAGGCCAGATGATCGGAGCCGCCAACCATAGGGCCGATAACCTTGTTCAGGATCGCAACCTCTTCCACGCAATCCAGACCGTTGACGCGAAAACTGCGCCCTGCCGAAGGTGGCGGTGGCGGGGTCAGACCGGCGAGATCGGCGGGTGAAATGCTGCAGGATGAACAGTCGTGGCCCGCGGATTCGACCGCATCAGGCGTATCGTGGCTATGGTTGTGATCGTGATTATGGTCGTGATTCGCCATTGCGAGGCTCCAAACATCTGTGTTTGCAGCCTAGATAAGAGCTTCAGCGACTGTAGGTTCAAGAGGTTTCTTAAAAGAAATTGCATAAAAACGCCGCCGCAATCAAGTGATCGCGGCGGCGATAATTGTCAGATCCACCTTGGTTCAGCTCCGCGCGGCTTTCAGAACCACACCAGCCTTGGACAAGGCCGAAAACACCTTTTTATCAACCGCATAGGTATCGCGGCGATAATTCGGGCGGCCCTTGGCGGTGACCCAAGCGGTGCGATAAACCAGATAGATCGGCACCGGCTTTTTAAGCTGGATCGTCACCTCCTGGCCGCTGGCCAGCGCATCATTGAACAGTTTCTTGGGGTTCGAGGATTGTTTGGACAACAGGGTATAGGCCAGCTCCAGCGGTTTTTGCACCCGCACGCAACCGTGGCTATAGGCCCGCACATCGCGCCCGAACAGGCTTTTGGCGGGGGTGTCATGCAGATAGATCGCATGTTTGTTCGGGAACATGAACTTGACCCGCCCCAGCGCATTGCCACCACTTGGCGGTTGCTTCAACGAGAACGGGAAATTGTCCTTGCTGTATTGCGAAAAGTCGATGGAAGTTGGATCAACCCTGCGTCCGGTTATATCGCGGATTTCGATACCCTGACGGGCCATCGCGTTTGCGTTCTTTTTCAACAGCGGCAGGTATTCACCACCAGCGATGGAGCCGGGCACAAACCATGACGGGTTTATCACCATATGGGTCATCTTCTTTTCAAATTCCGGCGTCCGCCAGCGACCGGCCTTGCCAACCACGACCCGTGTCACCAGCGTCGGTTTGCCGTTGTCATAGACGGTGGCGCGAAAATCGGCCTCGTTCACCATGATGTGGCGCTTGCCCAGCGGTTTGTTCAGCCAGCGCAAACGCTCCAGCCCGATCACCACCTGCATCAGGCGCTGGGTGGCAGGCACATTGACCGCCGCCAGTGTCAGACCACCCGCAGCGCCATCAGCATTCAGACCGCTATCGATCTGGAACTGCTTCACCGCATTGACAAGTTTTGCGTCATAGGTCTTGGACTGGCCAAGCTGTTTATAGCCCATGGCGGACAGACGTTTGCGTAAAGCGGTGACCGCTTTGCTGGATTGGCCAAGCTCCAGTTTCTTGGCCTTGACCTTCGGCCCCCAGCCGCCTCGGGCGATGATGCGTTCGATCCGCACCTTTTCTTTCAGCAGGCGGGCATAATCGGGATGGCTTGGCGGCAAGGATTTGAAAAACGCCTTGGGCGAACTTTTGGCAAATGCCGTCAGCGTTTTCAGACGGTCACGCCGGGGTGGCCTGAGGGTCATGTTGCGGTCAATCTTGCGCGGTTCCAGAATGCCGGATTGGATATCACGGGCATATTGCAGGAACTTGCGGCTGGTCTCGACTTCAAGAATACCCTTGGCCTTGGCGGATTTGATCCCGCCAAAGTCGCGCTTGAGCTGGGCCGCATCATAGCGCCCGACCGGCAAGCCGTGATCCTGCGCCTTGGCCGCAGCGGAGACAAAGGCCAGACGGCGCTGCCGGTCTTTGTTACTGGTCCAGATTGGCTTGTAATTGCGCGCCTTGTAAAAGGCGGCAATCGCCTTGTCCTTGGCCGCCGCCTGCGCCACAGCCTGCTTGAAAGCGATACTTTGTGCATTGGCGGGCAGACCGGCAAAAATCGCCAGCAGGCCAAGCGCCAGCGCCAGCAGGGCATATATGAATGTGCGCGGTCGCGAAATCACCGGCGTCAGGGCCGCAGCTTTTGCGTCGCGATGAAAATTTGGATATTCGGAAATGTTGGACATAAGATACCTCGTTTATTTAGACCGACTTAAACGCGTCTTGCCCGAAAAGACAACGGCAAAGACAGCGTTGGAAGCTGCCGTCAAATTCGCGGAGGTATCACTATATCCCGCCCAAAGCCCAGCGCCGCCAGGCCGGTATAGCGGGTTTCGACAAAACGGCTGATGGCAGACTCGCCCCTGGCAAAATCAACTATCAGAGAAGCACAGGTTTGACAGGAATGCTCGACTTTCTCGGTGCAATCGGCCTGCGGATCGCATGACTTCAGGATCGCCCGATCTGCCGCCGAAACCTGCATTGGCGCATGCGTGCCCCGTTGGGCGTAATGACCGAGTTCAACCGTCGGCGCATCCACCCCGGCAAAGCTCGCGGATGTCCCGATGAAGGCAAAAAGCAACGACCAGAAAATGATGATGCCAGTTTTCATACCCACACAATATGGTAACGGATTCATAACGTACACTCACAATTGGTTGAAAATCGCGGTATCGCAAGACTGTTTCTTTTCGGGAACATGCGACATAGGGGTATTTCTAATGCGTTTACCAAATTTCCGGTTGACCGGCGCGTGAATGCAGGCGTCAATCCCGGAAGTTTGGCAGGGGCGTGGAGGGTCATTGATGAACAACAGGAAAACAGGGATTCTGGCCGTTGTTCTGATTGCCGCGCTGGTCATCGGGATCAGGGTATTTGGCCCAAACACCCCGTCTGTACCAGACGGGCAGCCCATGGCCGAAGTCACAGTGCCGGAACTGACCGGGGTTGCGCTTGAGGGTCAGGCCGTTTTCACCGCCAATTGTTCGGCCTGCCACGGGGTGAATGCCACCGGTCTGTCAGGCCTTGCACCCCCTTTGGTCAGCCCGATCTACCGGCCCGCCCATCATGCGGATATCGCCTTTATTCTGGCACCGCTAATGGGGGTACGGGCGCATCACTGGACATTCGGCAGCATGCCACCAGTGCCCGGTGTGAGCGAGGCGGATTTGAAAAAGGTCACGGTCTATATCCGCGAATTACAACGCGCGAACGGGGTTGAATGAACAAGGGGAAACGGGAATGACACGATCATTGGTTATTGCAATTGCACTGGCGGCTTTCGGGTTTCTGGGCTGGGAGATTTATCAAAGCGGGTTTGTCAGCGACCCCTTGGAAGAACGATCTGACGTTCAATCGGAACCCCAGGACTTGAGCGCGCGGATTGAAAACGGCAAGTCGATCTATGTGGCCAGTTGCGCTGTCTGTCACGGGGCCAATCTTGAAGGCCAGCCCGATTGGCAAACCCCGGACGAGAACGGCGTGTTGCCAGCACCGCCCCACGATAAGGACGGCCATACATGGCATCACACCGATAACGTGCTGCTGACATATGTGCGCCTTGGTGGCGCGGGCTATATGGCCTCCACCGGTATCGACAATTTCAAAAGCGGCATGCCCGGTTTTGCGCCGATATTGGAGGAGCAGGAGATCGAGGACGTGATTACCTATATCAAATCCACATGGCCCCAGCGCGAACGCGATATTCAGGCCAGCCGCGTCGGCGGCTAAAAACACAATGGCAAACCGCCCGAATATCCTGATGTTCATGACCGACAACCAGCCCGCCGAATTGCTGGGATGTTACGGCAATGACGAGGTGCAGACCCCGCATATCGACGGATTTGCCGCCGACAGTTTCCAGTTCGATAACGCGTTCTGCGTGAACGGCATGTGCTCGCCCTGCCGGGCCTCGGTGATGACCGGGCTGATGCCCTCGCAACACGGTATCCACACCTGGATTGACGACCGGTTGCGCCATAAATGGCCGGAAAACTGGAACGCGCTGGATGAATTCCCGACCCTGCCGGAAATTCTGGCCGAACATGGATATCGGACGGCCCTGATCGGCAAATATCATATGGGCGCGCCGGAGCGCGCCCAAAACGGCTTTCAGCACTGGGTCACCAGCCCGCATGGCCATGTCACCGATTTCTGGAACGGCACCTATATCGAAAACGGTAAGACCCGGCATTATGCTGGTCACTCGGTTGACTATTTCACCGACAAAACCATTGAATATCTTGAGGGCGCACCAAGCGACAAGCCGTTCTTTGCCTTCGTGCCCTATAACGCGCCTTACGGTCATTGGCCTGCCCTAAAGGGCCGCGCCAAAAACCGGTTTCGCGATTATTATGACGGGGTTGACATGCATTCGATCCCGCGTGAAGGCCTGCACGAAAACGCCATCGCGCGCTTTCTGCGCAAGGCGGCGGACAGCGTCGGCGGGGTGGATCATTCCTCAGAGCTGCGTATCCCCAACGATCTGGAAACCCTGCGGAATTATTTCTCTGAAATGAGCATGGTGGATGATGGTGTCGGGCGGGTTCTGGCGGCGATGAAGCGGCTCAACCTCTATGAGGACACGCTGATTATCTATACCACCGATCACGGCTTTTCTCTGGGCCATCACGGCATCTGGGGCCATTCGCAAGCGACATTACCGGCCCACGCGCACCGGGAGAGTTTCTCGATCCCGTTAATCTTGCGACAGGGTGCGCGGTTCCTGAAAACCCGCGAGGCGCACCACATCAGCCAGATTGATCTATTTCCAACGCTGCTGGAACTGGCGGGGATCGAGGCGACGGATCACACCCAATCCTCGGCCGCGCAAAGTTTCGCCAATGGCCTTGAGACCGGCCGGTTTGACACACCGGACGCGGTCTTTCTGGAGCAGGAGGAAACCCGCGCCATCCGCACCCCGGACTGGCTCTATAAACGCAGGTTTCAAGGCGCGCCAAGTCCACCCTATGGCGACGAGCTTTACGATTTGAAGGTTGATCCCGAGGAACGGGTTAATCTGGCAGACGCACCAGACTACGGCGCGACCTCCAAAGACCTGATTGCACGGATCACCCGGTTTTTCGATCAATATACCGACCCCAGATATGATTTGTGGCGCGGCGGCGCTCCGCAAAGCAATTCAGACAAACCTTGGCTGTGGCAGGAAGCATGGGGGCCGGACTGGGCCGCCGGATTTCAAAGAGCATCTCCAAAGCGTTGATCCAACCTTGTGACGTTTGAACCCTTTTCATTCGTCCGCAAATGGGGCAAGAGGCGCATTTGCTGCATTTCTTCACCAACAGGACGCCCGCTTTGCCCTACAAAAACCTGCTATCGGCCTTCACCAACCGGATGAAATCCGGCCAGCCCAATGTCGGGCCAAAATTGACCATTGGCCAGTCGCGCATTGAAATCCTGTCGGGTTTGACCGTGGCGCTGGCACTGGTGCCCGAGGCGGTGGCGTTTTCTTTTGTCGCCGGTGTGGCCCCGCTGGTCGGGCTTTATGCGGCCTTTATCGTCGGGCTGATTACTGCCGTGTTTGGTGGCCGGCCGGGTATGATTTCCGGCGCGACGGGTGCTTTGGCAGTGGTGATGGTGGCGTTGGTGGCCCAATATGGCGTGCAATACCTGTTCGCCACGGTGGTGCTGATGGGCCTGATCCAGATCGGTATCGGAGTCATGCATTGGGGCAAGTTCATCCGCATGGTGCCGCATCCGGTGATGCTGGGCTTTGTCAACGGGCTGGCGATCGTGATCTTTCTGGCCCAGCTTACCCAGTTCAAAACCGTCGATGCGGACGGCGCGGAAATCTGGATGACCGGCAACGCCCTGTGGATAACCCTGTCGCTGGTGGGCGCGACCATGGCCCTGATCTGGGTCACGCCGAAATTCACCAAACTGATCCCGGCGCCACTGGTCGCCATCGGCGTGGTCGCCGCCGTCGCGATCTATTTTGATCTGCCGGTGCCACGGGTTGGCGATATGGCCTCGGTCAAGGGCGGGTTGCCGTCATTTGCCATTCCTGACGTACCGTTTGATTTGCAAATGCTCGAGGTGATCCTGCCTTTTGCCATCATCCTGTCGCTGATCGGGCTGATCGAAAGTCTGCTGACCCTGAACCTTGTCGGCGAGATGACCGGCCAGCGTGGCGGCGCCTCGCAGGAGTGCATCGCCCAGGGGGCTGCCAATACCGTGACCGGATTTTTCGGCGGCATGGGCGGTTGCGCAATGATCGGGCAATCGATGATAAACGTCAAATCCGGCGGGCGCACGCGGCTTTCGGGCATTTCCGCCGCGTTGTTCTTGCTGGTGTTCATCCTGTTTGCCAGTTCGATCATCGAAATGATCCCGCTGGCGGCCCTTGTCGGCGTGATGTTCATGGTGGTGATCGGCACGTTTGCATGGCAAAGCATCCGCATCCTGCGCATCGTGCCAAAATCCGACGCGCTGGTGATTATTCTGGTGACGGTTGTCACGGTGTTCGAGGATCTGGCCATCGCAGTTGTGGTTGGCGTCATCGTCTCGGCACTGGTTTACGCTTGGAACGCGGCCTCGCGCATTCACGCCAGCGCCCGCCCCTCGGTGACCGAAAAAGGCGCGCTGGTTTACGAGATCGAGGGGCCGTTGTTCTTCGGTTCAGCCGCTCATTTTCAGGAGCTGTTTCATCCGGAAACCGACCCGGAACTGGTGATCCTCGATTTCATGGACAGCCGCATTGTCGATCAGTCCGGCCTGCAAGCGATCGAGGCAGTGGCGGGGAACTACGCCACCCTTGGCAAGCGCGTGCAACTACGCCACCTGTCGCGCGATTGTCACAAGCTGCTGGCCAAGACCGGGCAGTTAATAGTCGAGAACGACGACGATCCCGATTACGGGCTGGTGGTGGATTACGACATCCAGTTGGGGCGGATTGGCGGGCATTGAGGGTTTGGTGGATTTGCAGACGGTTAGTAACATTTCAACGAGTATTGTGAAAGTGGAGCAAGTCCGGCAACGCGAGACTCAGCAGACTTTCACTTGTCTCAGCCAGCAAGTCCAAAGTATTCTACAAACTCGGGTTTTCCAAGTTCTACAAAAGCGGCTGAGAGAGCCGCGCGTTCTTCATCTGTGGCTTCATTCATTCTCGCCATAGCATCTTCTAATGCGTGGATATCGTCATCTTCGGTGAAGTTTTCACTCCGCGCGTCGAGATAAATTAGAACAATTGCTAACGCTTTACCCAGATCCTTCATTTGCATAATCTCCACCGCGGAGTAGATTGGCAAACATCGGGAACCCTGATGAAGCAAGGACTCGAACCAGCCATCCACAAATCCCCCGCGCCTACCACTATTCTCTAATCAAACACGATCACATTGCGCCTTGCATTACCCGCCACCGTGTCGGCAATCGCCTCGTTTATCTGCTCAAGACTGTAGCGGCGGGTCACCAACTCATCCAGTTTCAGGCGGCCTTGCTGGTATAGTTCGACCAGATAGGGAATGTCGCGGCTGAGCATGGAATCTCCCATGTTGGAGCCGATCAATGTGTGCGAGCTTGATGCCACCATCACTGGTTCGATCTGGATTGCAGCGCCTGATGGTGGCATGCCGACCATGACCAGCATGCCGCCGACACACAGGAATTTCGAGGCATTCTGATAGGCCGGGATTGACCCCACTGCCACAAGCACATAATCCGCGCCGCGCCCACCGTTCAGTTTTTTGACCATACGATGCGGTCGGTCTGCATCGGCCAGAATACCGTGGGTCGCGCCAAACTCCAGCGCCGCATCGAGCTTGTCTTGCGACAGATCCACGGCGATAATCTTGGACGCACCGCAAATCGCCGCCCCTTGAATGGTGTTCAGGCCAACCCCGCCTGCCCCGATCACCACAACGGTTGAACCGGGCCTGACCTTGGCCGTATTGGTCGCCGCACCTACGCCGGTAATGACGCCGCAAGACAGCAAACAGGCCGCATCCATCGGCATATCGGCAGGAATTTTAGCAAGCTGGCTTTGATCGACCACCGCACTTTCAGCGAATGCTCCGGTTTGCAGACCGTGCTCAATCGGCGCACCGTCAAGCGTGCTTAACGGGCCGTTGACGCGATCAACCCCGGTTTCACACCGCGCTGGTTGACCGCCGTTACACGACACGCAATGGCCGCACGAGCGGATCAATGTCACCAGAACCGTATCGCCAATGGCGTAGTCGCGCACGCCTTCGCCAACGGCGGTCACATGGCCCGCCGCCTCGTGACCATAGACGGCGGGAAGGTGTCCGCCCCACGCGCCCTCGGCATAGAGGATATCGGAGTGGCAGATGGCGCAGGCCTTGAGTTTGACCGCGACCTCGCCCGCCTTTGGCGCGGCAAGTTGCACCTCTTCCACCACAAGCGGGGCACCAAATTCGTGACAGACAGCGGCTTTCATGGCGGGGCCTTTCGCGTGGTTGTTTGATCGCGAGTTAAGGGTATTTTGCGCGGTGTGGCCAGATCAAAAACGCGCGGGCTTGCAAGTTGGTTCCAAGCGGTGAAAACTGCCGTAAGCGAAAGGTATTCCCATGCAAATGATCGACATTAACGGCGTCACCCTGCATTACAGCGATCAGGGGCCAAAGGACGGCGCACCTCTGGTCTTTGCCAACTCGCTTGGTACCGACTACCGCCTGTGGGACCAGATCATGCCGCTGCTGCCCGATGGTTTGCGCGTGATCCGCTATGACAAACGCGGGCATGGGCTGTCGTCGGGGCCGGATGCACCCTATTTCATGGGGGATCTGGTGGCTGATCTTGCCGGGCTGATGGATGCGCTGGCGGTCAGGAACGCGGTGCTGGTTGGCCTGTCCATCGGCGGCATGATTGCACAGGGCTTGGCGGCTGAGCGGCCTGACCTATTAAAAGCGATGGTTCTGTCCAATACCGGGGCGAAAATCGGCAACGAGGCGATTTGGGATGAACGTATCAAAGCTGCCCGCAAAGGTGGTATTGATGCTTTGGCCGAGGCGCAGTTGCGGCGGTGGTTCTCGCAAGGTTTTCGCGAAAACCGCCCCGAAGAATTCGCCGCCTGGAGTGCCATGTTGCGGCGCACTTGGATTGAGGGGTTCATCGGCTGTTCCGCCGCCATTGCCGAGACTGATCTTTACGACAGCACCGCGCGCCTGAGCCTGCCCACACTTGGGATTGCCAGCTCCGAGGATGGCTCAACCCCGCCCGATATGGTGCGTGAAACCACCGAGCTTGTGCCGAATTCACAGTTTAAACTGATCCGGGGGGCCGGGCATTTGCCCTGCGTGGAAAAGCCGGAAGAATACGCCGCAATCCTGACGGATTTCCTGCAACAGGTTGGGCATATCTGAAACGGTCTACATCGAATTTGGCAGAACCAGAACCAGCCAAGGCACGAACACCAGCAGCGCCAAACGCAGGATATCGACCATCCAGAACGGCGTGACACCGCGGAAAATCGTGCCGGTGGTCACATCACCCACCACGCCTTTCAGCACGAACACGTTTAGGCCCACGGGCGGCGTAATCAGGCTGATCTCGGTTACCACCACGACAATGATGCCAAACCAGACCGGATCAAAGCCAAGCGAGGTGACCAGCGGAAAGAAGATCGGCACGGTCAGCAAAAGCATCGACAGGCTTTCAAACACACAGCCCAGCACAATGTAAACCGCGAGGATCATCAACAGAACCGACATCGGGCCCAGCCCCGTGCTGCTCACCAACGCGCGCAGGCTTTCCGGCAGGCCCGCCAGATTGACGAAGTTGGAAAACACCCAGGCCCCGATCAGCACCGTGAACAACGAGGCCGAGGTGTGGGCGGTTTCGATCAGCACCTCGACCACGCCTTTGAATGTCAGGGTGCGGCGCGACAGGGCAATCAGGAAGGCACCGGCGGCGCCCATGCCTGCGGCCTCGGTCGGGGAGAATGTCAGGTTGATTGGCCAGAAATCAAGGATGCCGTAAAGGCCGCCGATGACCAGAAAGAACAGCAGCAAGACCGCCCAGACGCCTTTGATCGCGACAAGGCGCTCGCGCCAGCTTACCCGCTCACCTGCGGGGCCAGCCTCGGGGTCGCGGATGATGGTGTACTTGACCGCCGCGAGGTAAAACAAAA
>JAADIC010000109.1 GCA_013151535.1 Alphaproteobacteria bacterium
TGGGAGGCGGATCTCGGCTGGGCCAAATCCGATCTGATGCTGGGCTTCACGCTGGCCATCCTGACCTCGGCGGTTTTTGCGCCCGTATATGGCAAGCTGATTGATGCGGGCCATGGCCGTTGGGTTCTGACGGGGGGCGCGATTGCCGGTGCGGTTCTGTTGACGCTGTTGGCGCAAGTGACTGATCGGGTTGAATTTATCACGATATGGATACTGATTGGTGCGGCCCAAGCCGCCTGCCTCTATGAGCCGTGTTTTGCCTTTGTCACCAAAAATACCGGCGCGAGTTCCCGCTGGGCGATCACCCGGATCACGCTGGCGGCGGGCTTTGCTTCGACTTTGGCGTTTCCGGCGGCGGCCTATCTGGCAGAGGCCTATGGCTGGCGACTGGCGCTGATCGTCTTCGCCATGGTCATCGGGCTGGTGGCGGCGCCGATGATGTTTGCCGGGGCGGTCATGCTGGAGCGCGCAGCCCCGGGCGGGCGCAAAGAGCATGTGCCAAGTGTCAATCGCGCGGCGGTACGTTTCGCCATGGGGCGGGTTGAATTCTGGCTGCTGGCGGCGCTGTTTTCGTTCATTTCGCTGAACCATGCCATG
The DNA here is from genome assembly GCA_013151535.1 of Alphaproteobacteria bacterium. Classification (GTDB taxonomy): domain Bacteria; phylum Pseudomonadota; class Alphaproteobacteria; order Rhodobacterales; family Rhodobacteraceae; genus UBA5972. The sequence goes on from JAADIC010000109.1 coordinate 598, forward strand.
CTGCTCAGCCACATATTACCGCTTATCGTGGATCGCGGTGCCACAGCCGCGCAGGCGGTAATGGCCGCGATGGTGATCGGCCCAGCGCAAGTGGCGGGGCGGGTGGTGATGATGCGGCTGGAAAAGCGGGTGTCGATTCAGACGGTTACGCTCTGGGCCATATCGGGGGGCTGTCTGGCGGCGCTGGTGCTGCTTTTGGCAGGCCTGTTCCCCATGCTGGTCTTCGTGTTTGCGCTGCTGCAGGGCGCATCATTTGGCGTCATCAGCATCCTGCGTCAGGTCATGGTCGCCGAGATTTTGGGCCGCGTCGCCTTTGGGGCCATTGCCAGCCGCATCGCGGTGCCGTTTCTGGTGTCAGCCGCAACCGCGCCCTATATCGGCGCGGTCCTGTGGCGGATTGGCGGTTATGATCTGGTCGTTTTAACAGCGCTTGGATTCGTGCTGACGGCGTTGCTGTTGCTGCTCATCCTGCACCGTTACAAGCGGCTCTAGCCGTTGGCTTCGCGGATCTTGTTCGCGGCGTCTTTGTTGAACGTGACACCCTCCTTGGTGAACAATTCGTCCAGCTCGCCTGACAGGGTCATTTCGGTGATGATGTCACAACCGCCGACAAATTCGCCCTTCACATAAAGCTGTGGGATGGTCGGCCAGTTGGAATAATCCTTGATGCCCTGGCGCACGCCCTCATCATCCAGCACGTTCACATCGGCATAGCTTACGCCCATGTAATTCAACACGCCCGCCACTTTGCTGGAAAAGCCGCATTGCGGCATGGCTGCGGTGCCCTTCATAAAAAGGACCACGTCGTTTTCACTGACGGTGGATTTGATCTGGTCATGTGCTGGATTGGTCATGTGCGTTACTCCGGTGCTTTTGTTGTCAGGGCCAGCGCGTGCAATTCGCCATGTGCGCCGTCCATTTTGCCTTTGAGAGAGGCATAAACCGCGCGCTGTTGCTGCACCCGGTTCATGCCGCGAAATTCTTCTGCGATCACTTCGGCGGCGTAATGTTTGCCGTCGCCCGCCAGATCGGTGATGGTCACTTTGGCCTTCGGAAAAGCGGCCGAGATCAGGCTTTCGATTTCTGAGGCTTGGATGGCCATTGAGCGCTCCTTGTTTTGGGCTTGGTTTCTGATGTAAGGGGCTGCGCGCGGCGGCGCAAGAGGTCGTCGAGTGTTTTTGTCAGGATCATTGTCGCAACCCCGCCCGGCAGGATTGGAAAAGCCCCCGGTTTCAGCTTGATAAGTATCGCCCAAGCTGGCATTAAAACACTGTCGGCCAGTCTCCGGACTAACCAGTAAGCCCCACATAAAACCCCACAGAATATAATCCTTAGGCAACCATGAATTGCTTTGATTTTCTGCTTTTCAACTGTTACTAGCGACATCATACGAGTATTTCTAAGTGACGAGTTTTTGCAAATAAATGCCAAATAGATGATTGAACAAAACAATCCGGATTGAAGTACAGGAATGAGCAAACTTACCCGAATTCTGCATGTGGATGACGATAGCGACATCCGCGAAATTGCCCGATTGTCGCTGGAAGACTTGGGCGGCTTCGTGCTGTTGCAATGCGCAAATGCAGCGCAAGCCCTTGAAAAAGCGGAAAAATTCAAGCCTGATCTGCTGCTGCTGGATTTGAAGCTGCCCGATGTGGACGGGGCCAGCATTTTGCAGGAGTTGCGCAAAATCAAAGGTTTGGCCCAGGTGCCGGCGATCTATCTGACCGCCAAGGCCATGCTGGCCGAGCAGATAGAGGCGCTTGAATGCGAGGTGATCGGGGTGATCCTGAAGCCGTTCGACCCGATTGCGTTGCCCGGGGAAATCCTGGAGAAGTTTGCCGCGCAGGCGTAGGCACCGCTTGCCAAAACGGCCGGGTTCAAACCGCCGACATCGCTGCCATGTTATCTTGCGAAAACGGTGCCCCATGCGAGCGGTATTGTGTCGACAGGTCCTGTTCGACCTCCTCGATCAGGGTCTGGATGATCCGCTGGTTGCCAAGCCCGCCAAACACGGTGGGCTTTTTGATGTTGCTTTGCACGATATGGGCCTTGATCGCCTCGCTATCCGGAAAAACCAGCCCCATTTGTTCAACCGATTGCTGGATCTGAAGGTCCAGCTCGTCGCTCAGATAATGGCCGCTGGTGCCGGCATTGGCGATGACGAAATAGCCGTAACCGGCATAAGACAGCACACAATCCTTGCCATAGATATTGTCGGAAACCGCCTCGGCCACGTCGGTCACATATTCAATATAATGGCGTGCGCCGCAGCGTTTGAAAATCGTGCCGATATCGGCAATTTTCACCACCATCATTTCCGCCAGAAAGAACTTGGCATGATCGAGCTTGGCCAGATAGTTCAGAAACGCGTGAAAATTCATATAGCCGGGCACGTCATCCACATCGAAACTGTCTTCAAGATTGACGGCGGGCTCATAGACCAGTTCTTCGGTCATCTGATCCAGCTTGCTGGTGTTGCGCGCATTGGCGCGAATTTCGTTGTTCAGCCGCTCGGCGATTGCAAGGCGGGCGTTCAGTTCGATCGCCTCAAACGGTTTGGTGATGTAATCCGTCGCCCCGGAGACAAAGGCGCGGTCGATATATTTGCGGTCCGACATGGCGGTCAGCATGATGATCGGGGTTTTGCGATAGCCCGGAATGTCGCGGATCATGCTGCACAGCTCGACCCCGTCGGTTTCCGGCATCTGGATATCCAGCAGGATACAGTCAAACGGCTCAGCCGAGATGTCGATCGTATCCAGCGCTTCGGCGGCACAACGCGCGGTGCACACCTCTTCATGGCCCATCGAGATCAGTGCCAATTCAAGAATTTCAACAATGGATTGGTCGTCATCAACCGCGAGTATTCTCATAGGCTTGCCCAATTCTTTTCCGGCGAGGCCGGTTTGGAGTTCAGAACACGAGGGCAGACAGGACAAAACAAGGGTTGGTAAAAGCATCTGCGCTCGTCCTGCCACGCTAGGCGGGAAATTTGTCAGAAGTTTGACTAAAGATTAAAAAGTTAACGCGGGGTTAAGTGTTTGGTCCCGGCGGAAACTCCAGCGTGAAGGTCGTGCCTTTGCCCAGCTCGCTTTCATAATCAATCGTTCCGCCATGCGCCTGCATGATCTGCTCGGTGATGCTCATGCCCAGCCCCGAGCCGTCAAACACCCGGTGATCGGAGCTGTCAATCTGGCTGAACTTGCCAAACACCAGCGCGCGCGAGTTTTCCGGGATGCCGATGCCGTAATCCCTGACCGACACAAAGGCTTTGCCATCTTTGGTGCCCACCGAAATATCGATCCGGCCGTCCTCGTTTGAAAATTTGACCGCGTTTGACAAGAGGTTCGCAAAAACCTGCAACATGCGGTCATGGTCGGCCCGGACTTTCAGGTTTTCGTCCTTTTTAACGATATTGATCGAGATTTTTGAGCTGTCGGCGAATCCGCCAATGGATTCAACCGCCTCGTTCATCACCGCCGAAAGGTTTACCGGCCGGAAATCATAGGTCATCTGACCGGATTCAAACTTTTGCAGATCCAGCAGGTCGTTAATCAGGCTGGAAAGACGTTTGGAATTCTTGTGCGCGATGTCCAGAATTCTGTCGGCCCGCTCGGGTTCCTTGGCAAATGCGCCGCTTATCAGCAGGCCCAATGCCCCCAGAATAGAAGTCAGCGGCGTGCGCAATTCGTGGCTGACGACCGACACGAACTGGGATTTGACCTCATAGGCGGCCTTGGCGCGGTCACGCTCCAGTCGCAACTCGTCAAGCTGATCCAGCCCCTGGCGATAGAGCCGCAGGAAGATCATCGAGCAATCGACAACGAAATAGAGCACGAACAGAATTGTGAAGAAATACAGCCATAACGGGTTGTCAAGCGGCGGTTTGACCAGCCACAGATCGTAAATCGGGATGAACAGAAATACAAACCCATAACAAACCAGCCGGACAATCAGGATTTTCGGCATCTGGTGGTTGTTGACGGCAGCAAAAAGTGCTGCGGTGAACAAAAAGAACAGCGGCGTGAAATGCGGCGAGGGGCCTTCCATGCGCGCGATCAAAAAGGCGAACAGGCTGACCGAGGACGAGCTGAGGGCCGAGCTGACAAACAGCATGTAATGCAGACGCGTGGCGGTGATGCCGTCATTGCCCTGCCATTTAATCACGATCCGCGAGGTTCGGTTGTCGATCAGTTCCGTCAGTTGGAAAAGCAGGAAGCACAACACCGCCAGCGACAGGCTGTAGTAATATCCGGCCAACAGGACCGAGCCGAAATACATGCCCTGACGCTGCCAGTAAAGCGCTTGCCCGCCGTTGACAAAATCGCGCATCTGCTTTCGCAGGCGGGCGATTTCGGCGTCGGACATGTCTTCGCCATGGGTCAGAATCGTCGAAATCCAGTGGTAAGCCCGGCTGATATACGGGGCCAATTCAATCTGGTGGTCAGTCTCGACCTCTAGTCCTTTATCCGTCATATCAACCACCCGTCGCAAGGCTGTGCGATTATTGCGCATCTCGCCTGTTTTAGAATTCAGAGTTTCGCTTTGAACGGCGCACCCCACCCGTATTCAGGTTTGAGCGTCACACCAGATTGTGGTTAAAGAATGACAAAGGACGGGCCACATTGGGAATTTTCAGTGCAGTTGCCGGCGGGCCCCATCGGTGCTGCTCCAGCCGTCGGGCCGGGTTTCGTGCGGTTTGAATTTAACGACGCTGAAACTGTCGATGCTGAACACCGTGTCGATATAGGATGTTTTGTGGGGGATATAGGCCGCCTGGGAAAAGCTGCCGCGCAGCTCGACCACCTTGCCGATGGCGGTTTCAGACAGAAACCGGTCAATCAGCTTGCGATCAAAAATCGAATAAGAGGTCCGGTTCGGATATTTGCGAAACGCCGCTTCTTCGTGGCCCGGCGGATCAAGCGAAATATCGACCATCAGCTTTAGTTTCGGTTCGCGCAGCAACAGCATATCCGCCACCTCGCCAATTGTGTGAAACGTTGAAAAATAGCTGTCCATCGTAGCTTTTCGACCTTGATTGAATGGATGTGCCTTGTTCTGTCCCTCTGCTTATCAGAAATCAGGAGCCAACGCTAAAGCAAATCATCCGGTTTAGGTGTTTCCAGCCGATTCTCGCGTCGATTTGAAGACGCTTATGGGGTCTTTCTGTGGAATTTCCCGATATGGTTGAAACCCCGGGCCGCAGCAGATGCCGAATCAACCGGTTTTGATTCGCATTTGGCCGGGAAATTGTGACCGGGTTGCCTTGAAATCCGCTCGGAAGCCAAAAAATGGCTCTAGTTAACCAATCGTTAACTTCCACAATATCTTGAGTCTGCTTCGATATCAAGAACCGATACACGTTAAGGTAGTTTCCACCTAAGACACAATTTCGCCTTATTTCGCCACATTGGTGACAATTTTCTAGCAATTGAGGCAGAAATGTGGCTTCGATACTGAAAAGAAAATAAAAGCAGTAAAAAGAGGCAGTCTGAATCCTATGAGTATCCCGCGCAGGGGGGAATCCCAAACGCATCTGCGTTTACCCCCGAGGCTTCCCTTTCATCCAGGTCCTGCACCTCTGTGGATAAGTTTCCAAAGAGTCAGGTTTTTGAGTTGGTTATCGCAGTTCGTTACCCGTGTAGTGAGTGGTTTCGTGAGTTTGTTTAATGGATATGCGTTCCTCGTTTCTGTTCGGTGGTCTGCGCCGGACAGGGTGGGTGCCGACACTGTAAAACGGGTGATCCGGCAGCGAATTCAATCCATGACGATCAGGTGAGATCATGTTAACAACCACTCTTTCATTCCACAATATGCACAACCATGGCGAGCTATTGGTGAATCTGTTCAAGGCCCGCCGTGAAACCTTCATCAGCCAGAACCATTGGGATCTGCCAGAAGCCGAGGGTTTGGAATACGACCAGTATGACACCCCCGCCAGCCGCTGGATCGCGGTGCATGAAGACGGCAAGATTCTGGCCGGTATCCGGCTGACGCCGACAACCGCCAAATGCGGCATGTACACCTATATGATCCGCGACGCGCAAAAGGGCATGCTTGAATCGATCCCGTCGGACCTTTTGTATTTCAACGCGCCGGTGGATGAACGGATCTGGGAATCCTCGCGGGTGTTTGTATCGCGCGATGTGCCCGCACGTTTGCGGATCAAGGTTCAGGCCGAATTGATGTCGGAAATGATGAAGGCCGGGCGCGCGCTTGGGGCGACCCAGATATTGGGGCTCGTGCCCGCCGTCTGGTCGCGCTGGATCAGCCGGTTGTGCCTGAATGCCGAACCGGCAGGGCCGAAAATGATGATCGACGGCACAAACACGCAGGTTGCGATTATGCAATTGGACAAGAACCTGCACTGAGTGGATCAGATATTGTGGACGAGGCTTTAGGGGTCGGATAGCGGTAACGCACGTGGTGCTCAGGCTTGGCGGATATCGACCAGGCTTGGGGCGTCCTGAAGGCTCTCGCGCAGGAAGGTTTCGTAGCCTTGTTTCTTTAGTTCAAGCATTTGGCGCTTGCGGCTGTCTTCGGCGCTGTCTTTGGCAAGGGCGCTTTTCATATCTTGCAGAAACAGCGCCTTGGTCTCCACCTTGTCGATGGCGCGGCGCAAATGGTTCAGCGAGCCTGACCGCGACATCAGGCCAAGCGAAACCTGCTCGCCGACGATCAGTTGGAATTCCGGCGCGGCGTCGCCCCGCTGCAGATCGGCGAATACCGGCGCGGCCTTGTCATAAAGACCGGCCTCCAATTCACCATGGGCCTGTTTGCTGCCTTTGTGGTTCATGCACAAAAACACGCCGTTGCCGCGATAAGACAGCAAGGTGCCCACCGGATCGGCGCGATCGACAATCAGACGGGCCACATCCCCAAGCAGATCGCGAAAATCGGAACCCGGCAGTTTCGCGTAGAGCTGTTCAATTCCGGCGATCTTGATGGCAAAGACCGAGGACAGGAACAGATGGCTGCGGGTCAGTTGCAGGACATAATTGTCAAACGCCACATAGCCGACAACATGATCGACCCCCAGAATTTCAACCGGTTCGCACAGGCTGTGATCCGCCGGCGGCGGGGGCTTCTGGCCCAAAAGGGCAGATGCGCCCGCGTCGGTCCCGATTGAAGCTGCAACCTGCTGTTTTGCCAGGTTCAGCCTTGTGCCGACTTCGAGGAAATCAAAAGGTTTGGTAATGTAATCGGTCGCACCCGCAGTAAAGGCGCGGTCGATATAAGATTTCTGCGACATGGCCGTCACCATCAGGATCGGGGCCGTGCGATAGCGGTCAAGCGTGCGGATATGGGCACAAAGCGCGACGCCGTCCATGCCGGGCATCTGGATATCGAGCAGGAAGCAATCGAACGGCGTGTCGCTGCTGGCCAGAATTTTTACCGCAGCCTCACCGGAATTTGCCGTGACAACGTCCGAATGGCCGGACACTGCCAGCCCCTCGCTCAGCAGTTCCAGAATGGCCGCATCGTCGTCTACCGCAAGTATCCTCATTGTTCATTCCCGTCACATCAGCGACCGGTGGCCCGGCGCAAGTGCCTAACCATCGGTTCGGGCGTCCCGTTTGCGGGAATCCCAGCCGTATGGATTAAGGTTTAAGTGGGAATTGTGGGCGAATGTTGACGAAAACTTGTCAATTTACCAACCGCAATAACGGCCGGAGAGTTCCGGCCGCGCGCGTTTCACAGGTCAATTCGAGGTTCAGCTTTCAGTGTCTTCGTTTGACACATCCGCGATTTCATCAAGGGTCACGGTTTCGTCATCGTCATCTTCATCAAGCAGATCATCGCCGATATCGTCGGCAGTATCCTCCTCCTCGTCGTCCAGAACCACCGCTTCTTCCAGATCATCGACCGGTGCCGGCTCTTCTGCCTTCACTTCTTTTTCCGGCGCTGCCGAGCGGGTTTTCTGCTGGGTCAGGCTGGCCACATCAAATGACACCTCGCAGGCGGGGCAGGTCATCGGGTCGTTTTGCAGATCGTAAAACCGGGTCGCACATTTTGGGCAGACGCGCTTTACGCCCCATTCTTCTTTGGGCATTTAAGATACCTCGTCAGGTCGATTAAGGACAATTGCTGCCAACTGCCATAACGGGGCAACCTTTGTCAAAGGCTTTGAGGGCAGTATTTTCCCTCTGGCCCGATTTTGACGGTTCTGACCGTTGCATATGTCGGTTTACGGGTCTGGGTGCGGCGATTAGGTTGGCGAATATGAAAAAGACAATCCTCATAGGTACGCCGCCGATCGCGGTGCAATTGCAGCGCTCCAGCCGGGCGCGGAAATACGCGCTGAAGGTTTCCAATAGCGATGGGCAGGTGCGTCTGGTGGTGCCGGCGCATGGGGCGGAGCGGGCGGCGGTAACGTTTGCGCAAAAACACGAGGTTTGGTTGCGCGCGGCATTGGCGCGGTTACCGAAAATACTCGTGCCGGAGTTTGGCGGAGTATTGATGTTTGAGGGGCGGGAACTGGCTTTGCGCACCGGGGCCGGGCGAAGCGTGCGGCTGCTGGAAGACGCGCTTGAAGTGCCGGGGCGGCCCGATCAACTGGCCGCAAGGTTGCGCGGTTTTCTGAAGGTTGCGGCGCGGGAACGGTTGGTGGACGCGTCGCATCGCCATGCCGAACACCTTGGGCAGAAGGTCAATCGCGTCACGCTGCGCGACACCCGCTCGCGCTGGGGCTCGTGCAGCGAGGCGGGAAATCTGATGTTTTCCTGGCGGCTGGTGATGGCGCCCAAACCGGTGCTGGATTATGTGGCGGCGCATGAGGTGGCCCATCTGGTTGAAATGAACCATTCAAAGGCGTTTTGGGGTTTGGTGGCCGGGTTGATGCCGGAATTTGAGCACCATCGCGCCTGGTTGAAACAAAACGGCGCGTTGTTGCATCGGGTGGTTTTTTAACCGCTGCGGTGACGGCGAATAGGGGCCATCCGCGCGGATTTTTCGACATTTAGGGGTTGCGTTTACGATGGTTTCAGGCTCCGGCTTCGCTAGCCCGCTAGCCCGCTAGCCCGCTAGCCCGCTAGCCCGCTAGCCCGCTAGCCCGCTAGCCCGCTAGCCCGCTAGCCCGCTAGCCCGCTAGCCCGCTAGCCCGCTAGCGCAATGGCGCAATGGCGCAAACAGACGAACGGCCATGCCGATGGCATTCCTCCTCTTGACGGCAGGTTCATTTGTGATCACAAATACCGCATGACACAGGCGCAAAAGCAAATCGAAACCGGCGCGGCCCATGAAAGGGTTTACCGCAGTTTGCGCAATCAGGTGATGTTTGGCGAGCTGCCGCCGGGGCAGGCCCTGACCCTGCGCGGTATTGGCCAGGCTTTTGGAGTCAGCATGACCCCGGCGCGTGAAGCCATCCGCCGCCTTGTCGCCGAGGGGGCGCTGACCATGTCGTCCTCGGGCCGGATATCCACGCCGGAAATTGCCCGTGACCGGATCGAGGAACTGGCCGCCATTCGCGCCCTTTTGGAACCCGAACTGGCCACGCGTGCCCTGCCGCGCGCCCATCCGGCGCTGCTCGAGAGGTTGCGCGGCATCAATTCGAATGTGGATCAGATGGTCGCCAAGCGTGACGCCATGGGTTACATCCGTGCCAACCTTGAATTCCATCGCACCCTGTATCTGCGGGCGCAAGCGCCGGCGATGCTGGCCATGGTCGAAACCGTCTGGTTGCAGCTTGGCCCGACCATGCGCCAGCTTTACAGCAATATGCAACTCTCGGGCCGCCTTGGCCATCACCGCGAGGTTCTGGCGGCCCTGCATGCCGGGGACGAGGCCGCCCTGCAAGTGGCCGTGCGCCGGGATGTGACCCAGGGCTGCGGATGCTGACGGTTTAAGTGTTCCCGGCCTTTGGTGTCAGCAATTGTACAAATAAATCAAAGGTATCGCGGCTGATGTTCATGCGCTCAACCAGCGAGAAATCGTCCCAGCGCGCCAGCATCCAGCGGTCGATTGACATGCCCATGGCCAACAGGATGTCGATCAACAGGCTTTCGGGCAGGTCCGTGCGGAATTTGCCAAGCGCTTGACCGCGTTGAATGATCTGTGCCAGCCAACCGGTGAAATTCTGCATATAGGGGGCGACAAGTTCGCATTCGTCGGGCGCGTCCATGCAGCGGTAAAACATCCGCGTCACCACGATCAGGTCTGGAGTGCTGTTGAAGGTTTCCATCAATTCGCCCGCCATTTGCAGCAGGCTGGGCCACAGGTTTTCCGCCGTCAAAGCGTCGATATCAATCGTCACATGGCTTTCCAGAACCGGCCCCATGGCCTGATCGATGGTTTGCAGGAACAGATCGGTCTTGTTGGTGAAATAATGGTAGAACGAGGATTTGCTCATGCCGATTTCGGATATGATCCGGTTAAGCGAGGCCAGTTTGAACCCGTGGGCGGCAAACTCGGCACCGGACACCTGAAACAGGCGTTGGCGTTTATTGGCATCGAGTTTCTGCGACGGGTGTTGGGGCATGATCTTGACAGGGCCGTTTTCAGGTATTAGTTGTACTGGACCAATCGGTCCAATGCCTTGATACGCGGTGGCGACCGGTTTTTCAAGTCCGCATTATATGCGCGAAATCAGACAGAAAGGGCCAATAATGATCCGCCTGACCAATGCACGAGCCAGATTGCGCGCCATGACCGCTTTTAGCCTTGCGGCGCTGTTTCTGTCGCAGCCCCTGATGGCGCAGGACGCCCGGGCGATCCTGAAATCGGCTTTTGACAATTGGCGCGCTGACAGCTCTTACGCGGTCACCGAAATGACGATCAAGCGCAGCAATGGCACCCGCAGCCTGACCATGCAAAGCTGGACCCAGGGAAACAAAAAGGCGCTGGTGCGATTCACCCAGCCAGCGCGGGACGCGGGCAATGCAACGCTTCAGCTTGGCAATTCGACCTATGTGTTCAACCCCAAGCTCAACCAGGTCATCAAGCTGCCCGCCAGTGCCATGACCCAATCCTGGATGGGCTCGGATTTCTCTTATAACGATCTGTCGCGCAGCCAGAAAGTGGTGGATGATTACACCCATAAACTGCTTGCCACCAAAACCTCGGGCGGCAAAAAGGTCTATGTGATCGAGGCCGTTCCAAAGCCCGGCAAGCCGATTGTCTGGGGCAAGCAGGTGATTACGGTGCGCAGTGACGGCGTGTTGCTGTCTGTCGAATATTACGATCAGCTTGGCAAGCGGGTGCGGATCATGAAAGCCGATAAAATTCAAAACCTTAGCGGGCGTCCCTATCCCGTGGTCATGACCATGCGCACCGATGCCAAACCCGGCCAGTTCACCCGTGTCAGCACCAAGTCGGCCAAGTTCAATCTGCCGATTCCGGCCTATATCTTCACCAAATCCAACCTCCAGAACCCGAGGTAACGCCCGATGATCGCTTCGCTTGCCTGGCGCAATATCTGGCGTCAACCGATCCGCACCGGGCTATCGATGCTGGGCATGGCGTTTACCTCGATGTTGCTGGTGTTCATGCTGTCGTTTCAGTTCGGCTCGTATGACACGATGAAATCCAGCATGCTGAAGATCAGCGAAGGTTTCGGGCAGTTCCAGATCAAAGGCTACAAGAGCGACCCCGAAATTTTCAAGGTCATCAAGGATCCCGCCGCTTTGCGCGCCGATCTGGCTGGCTTCAGGGCGATCAGCGCCATCACCACCCGCAGCACCGGTTTCGTTCTGCTGGCCAATGGCGAGCGCAGCTTCGCCGCTGCCATTGTTGGTATTGATCCGGTGAACGAGCCCAAGGTTTCGACCATTTCGAGCCTGGTCAAACAGGGCCGCGCCTTAACAGCCAAGGATACAAACGCGGTCATTCTGGGCGAAGGGCTGGCGCGCAATCTGCGCCTGAAGCTGGGCGATCAGGTGACCATGCTTGGCTCGGGCACCGATGGCTCGGTGGCGGCGGATGTTCTGACGCTGGTCGGGATTTTCAGCACCGGCGTGGCCGAGATCGACCGTCAGATCGCCCAGATGCCGATCGCCCGCTTTGATGCGGCATTCCTGATGCAGGGCGGTGTCAATATCGTGGCCATAACCGGGGATGATTTTAACCAAATCGTCGGGCTGACCCCGAAAATGCGCAAGATCGCCGCCAAACATGATCTGGTCTATCTGGATTGGGGCGAGATCCAGCCCGCCATCAAATCCGCCATCGCGCTGGATATGAGCACGGCGATGCTGATGTATACGACGCTGGTGATCGTGGTCGTTTTCATCATTCTGAATACCCTTTACATGTCAGTGCTGGAGCGGACGCGCGAATTTGGCATGCTGCTGGCGCTGGGCATGAAACCGGCGCAGATCGGGCGCATGGTCTGGCTTGAAATGATATTTCTGTCGCTGTTTGGCACGGGCATCGGCATCGTGCTTGGCATCGCCTTCACCGCCTATGTGCAATCGGTTGGCATCACGTTTGAGGGCATGGACGAGGTGTTCAGCCAATGGGGCCTGCCGTCGCGCATTTATCCCAAAATGACACCGCTTCGGGTGCTGCTTGGTCCAAGTGCCATTGTCGGCGCCATCGCGGTGCTGGGCATCATTCCTTATCGTCGGGTTCTGGGGCTGGAACCTGTTTCCGCCATGGGGGCATAATGAACAATATCCGCATATTCGCGCCCTTGGCATGGCGCAATCTGTGGCGCAATTCGCGCCGCACGGTCATCACCCTGATCGTGGTGTCGATTGGGCTGTGGTCGGTTCTGTTCTTCAACTCGTTTCTGGTGGCGTGGTCGCAAGCCAGCAAGGACGCCACCCTGAAACTGCTGATCGGGCAGGGGCAAATCCATGCCCAGGGCTATCTGAACGATCCCAGCATCGACGCTTTGATGCCGCCGCCGGATGCGAAACTGCGCCGCGTCCTTGACGGCCCCGCAATCGGTGCCTGGGCCATGCGCCTGCAATTGCCCGGCGTTGTCGTTTCGGAATATAAAACCATGCCTTTCAACATCCTTGGGGTTGATCCGGCGGCTGAGCGGCTTGTGTCTTCGATCCCCGACAAGATCGTGAAGGGGCGCTATCTGAA
>JAADIC010000286.1 GCA_013151535.1 Alphaproteobacteria bacterium
CACCGTTTTTCTGGGACACACGATAGGTGGTGCAGCGCGATGAATCCGATTTCCAGATTTCATAGCCGTTGAACATCAATTTCGGCCCGGCAGTGATTGCACCTGACGGGCATTCGCGGGCGCATTTGTTGCAAGCCTCGCAGAATTTTTGCAGGCCGAAATCGATCGGCTGTTCGTGGCTCATCGGCATATCGGTGGTGACCACGCCGGATTTCAGGCGCGGCCCGAGAAACGGATTCAGGATCACCTCGCCAATGCGGCTGACCTCGCCGAGACCAGACAGCAACAACAGGGGCGGGTGCAACACCTCGTCATCCATCACCGAATGCACCCGTGCGGTATAGCCGAGATTGCGGATTTGCTGGGCCAGAACCCCGCCGATCAGCGAGAACCGCAAATAGGCGCGCATGCTTTGCGCACAGGCAATCCAGTCATCCCCCGAGGCCCCGTCCATGGTTTCGTGGCCCTGATCCACAATCATGGAAATGGCATTTTTGTGATAGGGTTCAATCACTTGACCAGCCGCATCATGGGAATAATAGACCCAGTCCGGACAGGCCGACAGCCCAACCGCATCCATACCCAAGAAGTAAAGCGCCGCCTTCAGATTGTCAGCGTTGCGTGTGGGGTCTTTGGCGCAAGGGTGAATTTCCGGCGCGGCTTCGCCATCTTGCAAGACGATAAACGCGCCAAGCGAGGGGCGGAACGAAAAGGCGGTGGCGGATTTGCGCACATAATTGCCGTTCTTGGCACCTTCCTGCGCCAAAGGGCCGAGGTCGCCAAACAGGGCGCGGGCAAACATGTTGGCGCGTTTGGGCACGCGGGCGACGTTGGGGCGATCGATATAAGTGGTCGGGTTTTCAACCCGCTTCAGGGTTTCAAACCGATGCGGGCCGTCCTTGAATTTGCGCTTGGCGTATGGGTCGCGATTGGCGGCGTTTTTGGCATGCGCACCAAACCCGGTCTTCCACGAAAAGCCCGGCTTCAGCCCCGGTTTCAAAGGTCTGTCAGGCGCGATTTTCAGCGTGGTGGTGATGACCGAAAGGCCAAAGCGCGGCCCCAAAAAAGGGTTGCTGAGTACGCCATCTTCAACCGTCGCCAAGCCCGCCGCCACCGCCAGTTTACCAAGGTCGATATCACTGGCCGCCTCGGAATGGCCGCGCGCCGCACGTCCCAGAAGGCGGATATAGTTCGACATGGTGACGGCGGTTTCCGCGCCGCGCAGGCAGGCGCGCTGGGGTTGCGCATCGTTCAGCCAATCGCAGCCGGCCTCGGTCGGGGCCGGATCGCGGGGATATTCGTAGAGAAAAACAATAGCGTGGCTATGGTTTCGGCAATCAGCCGGCGGGGCTTTCATGCTTTCGCGCAGGCCCGCCATGATGACATCGATGCCGGCGGCAAAAGTTTTCGGTTGCATGGTTCTGACCTTTTCGGCCAAACGCTCCACATCCGGGTTGCGAAACGGCGTTTCAAGCCACGCGTCTTGCGGAATTTCACAAATCCCGACCATGGCAGCGTCGCAATAATAACCGTATGATTTCAGATGCTTGGCGCGCTCTTCCAGATCATCAGGGATCACAGCGGGTTCGCGTTTGACCAGCCCTTCGCGGGTCGCGTCAAGCATCGCCTGATATTCTTGCATGGCGTTCACCAGCGAGGTCGGATCCTCGGGCCGCCTAAAAAGCACCTGTTGCATGGGCGGCAGGTTGGCCAGATCGGCATGATCCTGACGCGCCAGTTTTTCCAGCGGATAAGAACCCCTGTGCATCGGGCGGTTCTTATAGGAAAACAGCTTACCCATTTTGCGGCCTTTCGCGATCAGAGGCCCGAAACATCGCGCGCCTCGCCCTGCATCAGTTTCTGGATGATCTCGGTGAGGGTGGTTTGCTCGTACCAGGACAGTTTTTCGTTAAAATGGTGGGCATTGGTTTTGGCGGCGGCGATGGCTTTGCATAAAACCTCGATGCCCGGTTTCGTCAGCGCCACCTCGGTCATACGCCGATCATTTGTACCGCCGCTGCGGCGGATCAACCCGTCTTCATCAAGGCCACGCAGGGCGCGCGAGGTGGCGGTGCGGTCGATGCCGATATATTCCGCGATGTCGGACGGGTTTTTCAACCCCTGTTCCCTGACCGCCAGCAACACACACCATTTGACACGGGTCAGGCCCAGAGGGGCCAGATGTTGTTCAAATTTGCGCTCGTTTATCCGCGACAGCAGGGTCAGTTGATAGCCAAGCGAGGCGTGGAGGTCATAGGTTTGCGACATGATTGACAAGGATAAGCAATTTAGTTGTCGCTGTCAATTATATTCGACCTGCAAAAACCCGTGCGCCGTTCACAAATGGCGTTGCCAAATCCGCCGGGCTGTGAAAACTGGCGCGGGGATACGGAGCCGTGCCATGGATCATATCAGAGGCCTGCTGTTTGACAAGGACGGTACGCTGTTCGATTTTCAGACCACCTGGGGGGTATGGACGGCGTCGCTGCTTTTGGATCTGACGGGCGGGGATGAAACGCGCGCCGGGCGTCTTGCGTTAACACTTGGCTATGACATGAGGGCCCAGCGGTTTCACAAGGACAGCGTCATCATTTCGCACACGGCAGACGAGGTGGCGCGGGCAATTGGCAACGTCGTTCCGGGCTGGGATCGGGCTGAATTGCTGGCCCATGTGAACCAGACCGCCGCCCAGGTGCCGCAGGTTCCGCCGGTGCCGCTGGTGCCATTGTTTGAGGGTTTACGCGGGCGCGGCCTGCGCCTTGGCATCGCCACCAATGACGCGGAAGCCCCGGCGCGGGCCCATTTGGCGCGCGCCGGTGTCATCCATCTGTTTGATTTCATTGCCGGATATGACAGCGGATTTGGTGCCAAGCCCGAGACCGGTATGCAGCGCGCTTTTTGCGAAGCGACCGGGCTTGCAGCGCAGGACGTGCTGATGGTTGGCGACAGTGCGCATGATCTTGTGTCGGGTCGCGCCGCCGGCATGGGCACGATTGGGGTTCTGACGGGCGTTCTGGATCGTGACGAGCTCGCGCCTTATTGCGACGTTGTGCTGGATCATATCGGTGAAATTCCGGGCTGGCTCTGGGCCGATTGACGGGCTAAACACTGGAAAAACCGTTAAGGAAGCAGAGCCATGTCTTTACCTGTTGTTCAGCATTATTCCGATGTTTTATGCGTCTGGGCCTATGCCGCCCATATCCGGTTGGATGAGATGGCCAAGCGCTATGGTCAACAGGTGCGGATTTCGGTGCATTTCTGCCCGGTTTTCCCCGATGCGCGCGGTAAAATCACCGCCGGATGGGCCAAACGCGGCGGGTTTGCGGCCTATGGCGATCATGTGGCCGAGGTTGGCGCGCAGTTCGATCATGTCAATATCCACGCGGATGTCTGGCGCAAGACCCGGCCGCAAAGCTCCAACGCGGCGCATCTGTTTCTGAAGGCGGTTGAGCTGGCGCAAGATCCGGCCACATCTTTGCGCGAAAGTGATGCGTATCGCGCCACATGGGCCATGCGCCAGGCGTTTTTCGAAGAAACGCGCGATATTGGTGATGCGCGTGTGCAGCGTGAGGTGGCCCAGACTCTGGGGCTGGATCTGGCTGCTATCGAGGCGCAATTGCAAACCGGCGCGGCGATGGCGGCGCTGGATGCGGATACGAAGTTCTGCGAGGTCAACAAAATCAGTGGCAGCCCGACGATCCGTATGAATGGCGGTCGGCAAATCCTTTACGGCAATGTCGGCTTTCACCTGATCGAGGCGAATTTGAAAGAACTGCTGCGCGCGCCCAATCCGGATGAGGCCAGTTGGTGCTGAGGCCAGTCTTCTCGCCGCCCGGAAAACTTGTCGGCCCGCTTTAACTGCTTTCCCTTGGCGCGGGCTTTCGCTAAATGATCCTGAAACCGTAATTCCGATATGGGGCCGCCCTGATATGCCGATGGAAAAGAACTTTGATGCCGCCGCTGCCGAGCAGGCGATTTACGCGAGATGGGAGAGTGCGGGCGCGTTTCGGGCGGGCGCGAATGCCAAGCCGGGGGCCGAAACCTACAGCATCATGATCCCGCCGCCCAATGTCACGGGGGCGCTGCATGTGGGCCACGCGTTCAACAACACGCTTCAGGATATTCTGATCCGCTGGCACCGGATGCGGGGCTTTGATACGCTCTGGCAGCCGGGGCAGGACCATGCGGGCATCGCCACCCAGTTGCAGGTGGAAAAGATGCTGGCGGCGGAGGGTAATCAGGGCCGCGCCGAGATGGGGCGCGAGGAGTTCATCAAAAAGGTTTGGGAGTGGAAGGAAAAATACGGCTCGACCATTATTAACCAACTCAAACGGCTTGGCGCGTCCTGTGATTGGGAGCGCAATGCCTTCACCATGGACGAGGTATTTCACGACGCGGTGCTCAAGGTTTTTGTCGATCTTTACAACAAGGGTCTGATCTATCGCGGCAAACGCCTCGTCAACTGGGACCCGCATTTTGAAACCGCGATTTCCGATCTCGAGGTCGAGAATATCGAGGTTGACGGCCATATGTGGCACTTCAAATACCCGCTGGCCGGGGGTGCGACTTATGAATATGTCGAAAAGGACGAGGACGGCAACGTCACCCTGCGCGAGACGCGGGATTATATCTCGATTGCCACTACACGGCCTGAAACCATGCTCGGCGACGGCGCGGTTGCCGTGCATCCCGATGACGAGCGTTATGCGCCGATTGTCGGCAAGCTGTGCGAAATTCCGGTGGGGCCAAAGGAACACCGGCGGCTTATTCCGATCATTACGGATGAATATCCGGTGATGGATTTCGGCTCGGGTGCGGTGAAGATTACAGGCGCGCATGATCTGAACGATTACGGCGTCGCCAAACGCAACAATATCCCCATGTACCGCCTGATGGATACCCGCGCGCAGATGCGCGACGATGGTGCGCCTTACGCGGATACTGCGGCGCGGGCCAAGGCGATTTCTGAGGGGGCTGATTGGGATAAGGCCGAGATCGACGCGCTTAATCTGGTGCCGGATGTTTACCGTGGCATGGATCGTTTTGAGGCCCGCAAGGCGGTGATCGCGGATATTGATGCCGAGGGTCTGATGATCCTTGTGGAAGATAAAAAGATCATGCAGCCGTTCTGTGACCGCTCCAAAGTGGTGATGGAGCCGATGCTGACGGATCAGTGGTACGTGGACGCCGAAAAACTGGCTGGCCCTGCGCGCGATGCGGTGCGCGATGGTCGTGTGAAGATCATGCCGGAGAGTGGCGAGAAGGTCTATTTCCACTGGATGGAGAATATCGAGCCGTGGTGTATCTCGCGGCAATTGTGGTGGGGGCATCAGATACCGGTTTGGTATGGGCCAGACCATTGGTACGGTGATGACAACGATCAAGAGAACCACTTCCCAGGTCTATTTGAATGGCGCTTCTGTGCCGGAGACGAGGCCGAAGCTATCTCCCAAGCCAAGGCTACTTATTTGAAAGAAACAGGCCGTGAATGGAACTTCAAGATAGTTGCGAACGCACGCGAAGCGGAAGAGGTATTGGAAAAGCGTGAACAGGCCGGAATACTGCCACTATTTCGCGACCCCGACGTCCTCGACACATGGTTCTCCTCCGGCCTCTGGCCTATCGGCACACTCGGTTGGCCGAACTGGACCGAAGAGACGCAGAAATACTTTCCGACCTCGACTCTGATTACAGGTCAGGACATCCTGTTCTTCTGGGTCGCCCGCATGATGATGATGCAGCTTGAGGTCACCGGCGAAATCCCGTTTGACACCGTCTATCTGCACCAGCTTGTGCGCGATGAAAAGGGCGTGAAAATGTCCAAGACGCTGGGCAATGTCATTGATCCGCTGGAGATGATTGACGAGTTTGGTGCCGATGCCGTGCGCTTCACCATGACCTCGATGGCGGCGATTGGTGGCAGCCTGAAACTCAGCATGGAGCGGGTCAAGGGCTATCGGAATTTCGGCACCAAGCTCTGGAACGCGGCGCGGTTTGCCGAGATGAACGCGTGTAAGCCGAGTGCGGATTTTGACCCAACGCAGGTCAACCAGACCGTCAATAAATGGATCATCGGTGAAACTGCGCGCACCCTGAAAACCGTCGATGACGCCCTCAAAAGCTATCGCTTCAACGACGCCGCAAACGCGCTTTATGCTCATGTTTGGGGTAAGGTTTGTGACTGGTATGTGGAGTTGGCCAAGCCGCTGTTTCAAGGCGAAGACGCGGCGGCCAAGGCCGAAACCCAGGCGACAATGGCCTGGGCGATTGACCAATGCCTGATCCTGCTGCACCCGATCATGCCCTATATTACCGAGCAATTGTGGGACGACATCACCATCCGCCATAAGATGCTGGTGCATACGGATTGGCCGCAATACAGCATGGCCGATCTGGTGGACGCTGAGGCGGATCGCGAGATGAACTGGGTGATCGCGCTGATTGAACAGGTGCGCTCGGTTCGCACCGAGTTGCGGGTTAACGCGGCCGCGAAAATCCCGATGATCCAGCTTGATCTGGACGCGGCGGCGCAGGTTGCGCTGGATGGCAATCTGGCGATGATTAAGCGCCTTGCGCGGATTGATAATGTCTCAACCGCGCGCGAAGCCCCCAAGGGCGCGATCACGCTGTCGGTTCAGGGCGGCACGTTTTGTTTGCCGCTGGCCGAGATTATCGACGTGGCGGCAGAAAAAGCGCGGCTGCAAAAGGCGCTTGATAAGCTGGGAAAAGAGGCGGGCGGGCTGAAAGCCAAGCTGGCAAACGAGAAGTTTCTGGCCAATGCGCCAGCGGCGGTGGTGGAGACCCAACGCACTAGGCTGGGCGCAATTGAAGAAGAGGTGGCGACGCTGGAGGCTGCTTTTGAGCGGATCGACGCGCTGGGGTAATTCCAATTGGTTAAAATATCCTCGCCGAAGGCCAAAAACTTTTATGCCTTCGGCGAGGATATTTTAACCAATTGGAAACCAATAGCGCGCAACATGAATGCACGGTACAGGCAGGGATGCCGATGGCCGTCCAAGTGGAAGATGCCCTGTCCTGCCTACTGGGGCGGGGTGTTTTCAATTTTGGGCTTTCTTGGCCTTGCCGACAGGGGGTGTTTGCGTTTAATTCGGATGCTATGACCGAACCCAGATACACCCCGCTTGTCGCCGCTCTGCCCTCAACCGTGCCTTTTGTCGGGCCGGAAACACAGGAGCGTGCTATGGGTGCGCCGTTCAAGGCGCGACTTGGGGCGAATGAAAATGTGTTCGGCCCCTCGCCACGCGCCATTGCCGCCATGAAACGCGCGGTGGCCGGGGTCTGGCAATATGGTGATCCCGAGAATTTTGACCTCAAGGCTGCCTTGTCCACGCATCACGCGGTACCGGTGGAAAATATCGTGGTGGGTGAGGGGATTGATGCGCTTTTGGGTTATCTCTGCCGGATGGTGCTTGAACCTGGTGACAAGGTCGTGACCTCGGAAGGGGCTTACCCGACGTTCAATTTCCATGTGGCGGGCTATGGTGGTGAACTGGTCACTGTACCTTATCATGGTGATTTCGAGGATCCGGTGGCGCTGATCGAAGCGGCCACGGAAAGTGGGGCCAAGCTGATCTATCTGGCCAATCCCGACAACCCCATGGGCACCTGCCATCCGGCCAGTGTGATGGCGGCGATGATTGCAGCGGTGCCCGAGGGTTCGCTGCTGGTGCTGGACGAGGCTTATCTTGAATTTGCGCCCGAAGGGACTGCGCCTGAACTGGATATTACGGATGAAAAGGTCATACGTTTTCGCACCTTTTCAAAGGCTTACGGTATGGCTGGGGCGCGGGTTGGCTATGGAATCGGCGCGGCTGGTGTGATCGACAGCTTCAACAAAATCCGTAACCATTTCGGCATGTGCCGGATATCGCAGGCCGGTGCTTTGGAGGCGTTGGCCGATCAGCGCTATCTGGCGCAAACCATTGAAAACGTGGCGGCGTCGCGGGCGCAGATCGGTGAAATTGCTGTGGAAAACGGGCTTGAGGCGGTCAATTCCGCCACCAATTTCGTGGCGGTGGATTGTGGCCAAGACGGGGCGTTCGCCAAGCGAGTGCTGGACGGGCTGATCGCTCGCGGGATTTTTGTGCGTATGCCATTCGTCGCGCCGCAAGATCGTTGTATCCGGCTTTCGGCGGGCACCGAGGCTGATCTTGATCTGTTCGCGGCGGCCCTGCCCGAGGCCTTGGCCGAAGCGCTCGGTTAGCTGTCTGCGATCTCAAACGCCCGCGTTTGTATTTTTTCCAACGCCTCGGCGACTTGCGCTTGATAAAGCGTCAGCGGGGTGTCGTCGTCTGGCACCATAATCGGCGCACCTTCGACAAACACCATGCGCGAGAATGGCAGGTTGAACTGCATCTTGTCCCATGTGCGCGCGATTTTGCGCCGTGATGTGGTCATGGCCACCGGAATGATCGGCACGCCGGATTTGCGCGCCAGAAGCACGATACCGGGGCCAACCTCGCGCGCGATTTTCGGCATGTCGGCGGTCAGGGTGACGGATTTACCGGCCTTGATCGCCCGCAGCATTTGCAAAAACGCCCGCGCGCCACCCTTGTCGGGCGTGTCGCGGCTGGCGCGGCCAGAGCCGAAAATAAGGTTAACGCCGAGATAGCTCATGGCCTGGCCAACCATGCGCCCGTCGCCGTGATGGGCCACCAAAAGGGTCGGGTGGGTGTGTTTGCGAAAGCGAAAGGCGAAGATGAAGTTTTGGCCGTGCCATGTGGCGTAGATCACCGGGCCGTCGGTGCCAAAGCGGCGCGCAGGGTCCGCAGGCTCATAAACATGGCGCGAAGTTAGCGACACCAGCCGCAAGTAAAGCGAAATCAGATACGAGCCGACGGGGCCGCGCAGAAATGCCTTGAAAGCCTGTGTCACCGATATTGTTTCCCTGCCTGTTTGTTGCGCGATCTTACCTGCCTTTCGCGCCCGTGTGAATCCCCGATTGACACCACGCGCAATGGGCCTATAACGCGCGCAACCGGAAGCGATTCCGGTCAAAATTGGTGTTGGTGGCCCCCGCAAGGGGATGCCTGTAGCCCCTCGGGGAAAGGACAACGCCCTTCATAGTCGCTGCATCTGTGGCGTCGTTTATAACGAAGGAGAACAGCCGTGACTAAACGCACCGCTGCCAAATACAAACTTGATCGCCGGATGGGTGAAAACATCTGGGGCCGCCCGAAATCCCCGGTAAATCGTCGTGAATATGGCCCCGGCCAGCACGGTCAGCGTCGCAAGGGTAAGTTGTCGGATTTCGGTCTGCAATTGCGCGCCAAGCAGAAGCTGAAGGGCTATTACGGCGATTTGACGGAAAAGCAGTTCCGTCGGATCTATACCGAGGCCGAGCGGGTTAAAGGCGACACTGGTGAAAACCTGATTGGCTTGCTGGAGCGGCGTCTGGATGCGATCGTGTATCGCGC
This sequence comes from Alphaproteobacteria bacterium, assembly GCA_013151535.1. GTDB lineage: Bacteria > Pseudomonadota > Alphaproteobacteria > Rhodobacterales > Rhodobacteraceae > UBA5972. Next base: position 9,438 of record JAADIC010000286.1, read on the forward strand.
CAAGTTTGTGCCAACGATTTTTGCCGCGCGTCAGTTTGTGAACCACGGCCATGTGACCGTGAACGGCAAAAGGGTTAACATCCCGTCTTACCGCGTGAAAGAAGGCGATGTGATCGCCGTGCGCGAAAAGTCCCGCCAAATGGCGCTGGTGCTTGAAGCGGCTGGCTCGCCCGAGCGGGATAC
>JAADIC010000285.1 GCA_013151535.1 Alphaproteobacteria bacterium
TTGGTGGTGACACCGTATTTCAGGCAATGCGCCCCGCCGGAATTCATCGCCACATTACCGGCAATGGCGCAGGCCAACTGACTTGACGGATCCGGCGCATAGAAAAAGCCGTTCGCTTCAACCGCGCCAGTGACACTTAGATTGGTGCGCCCCGACTGCACCCGGATAAGGCGGTTATCATAGTCAGTCTCCAACACCCCGTTCAGCCGCGCCACCCCCAGCACCACGCAATCCGCCGTCGGCAAAGCCCCGCCCGCCAGCGAGGTGCCCGAGCCACGCGGCACCACCGGTATACCTTCACGGTGGCAGATTTTCAGAACCTCGGAAACCTGCGCTGTGGTTTCAGGCAGTACCACCGCCAGCGGCGGGCAGCGATAGGCGGTCAGCGCGTCACATTCATAGGCGCGGGTTTCCACAGGCTCGTGGATCACCGCATCGTCTGGCAGAACAGCCTGCAACAGGGCGACAATCGCCGGCTTGTTGGCCAGTATTGCAGGATCAGGTACAGGCATTTCCATGGCATACACCAATTTTGGTTAGTTCTCTTTACCAATTACAAGATATGACAGCCGCTGTCCAGAGGATAGCACTTGCACCCTTGCGCAAACGGCGCGACACACCATCTGCTTATCAGCGCATTTTCAGGATAGCAGATCAATGGCCAAACAATCCCGCAAACCTTATAGAGGCCCGGTCTTCTTCAGCGCCGGATTTCGCCCGTTCTTTCTGGGGGCGGGCATTTTCTCCCTGATCGCCATACCGCTGTGGATGCTGGTCTACGGCGGTAGCGTCACCCTGCCCTCGCCCTTCCCCGCCACCGATTGGCATATTCACGAGATGTTGTTTGGTTACACCGCCGCCGTCATCACCGGCTTTCTGTTCACCGCCATTCCCAATTGGACCGGGCGCATGCCCATTCGCGGTTGGCCACTGGCAGGACTGGCATTGCTGTGGCTGGCCGGGCGCTTGGCCATGAGCGGGGTTCTGGGGCTTGGCCCGATCATGGTTATGCTGATCGACGTAGGCTTTATGCTGACGATAGCCGTGGCCATCGCGATCGAGATCATCAGTGGGCGCAACTGGCGCAACCTGATCGTGCTGGCCCCGGTAACGCTGTTTTCAATCGCCAACATCACCTTTCATCTTGAGGTGATAACAACCGGCACCAGTGACTATGGCCGCCGACTGGCCTTTGCTGTGGTGATCTTCCTGATTATGCTGATCGGCGGACGGATCATCCCCAGCTTTACCCGCAACTGGCTGGCCAAGCGCGGCCCCGGTGTGATGCCAACCCCGTTCAACACTTATGACAAGCTCTGCCTGCTGGCGGCACTGATCGGCATGGGGCTTTGGGTGGCGCTGCCCGAGGCGACGATCAGTCGTGCTGCTTTGGGGATTGCCGCCGCACTGCACCTTGTGCGCGTGCCGCGCTGGCAAGGATTGCGCGCCGCGCGCTCGTTCCTGCTGGTGATGCTGCATCTGGCTTACCTGTTCATCCCCGCCGGATTGGCGGCACTGGCATTTGGCGCACAATCCATCGGCTTTCACCTGCTGGGGGCTGGTGCGATTGGCGGCATGACACTGGCGGTGATGATGCGCGCCACTTTGGGCCATTCGGGCCGCGCGCTTGAGGCGGGCTTCGCCATCTCGGTCATTTTCATAGCGCTTGTCTTGGCCGCCCTGACCCGCGCCTTCTTGCCCGGGATCGAGATGTCGGGCCTGTCCGGCCTGTGGCTGGCAGCCGGATTTTGGATGCTGGCCTATGGCGGTTTCGTGCTGGTGATCGGGCCAATGCTGCTGCGCCCGAAAACCGCCCCAAAACGGGCCAACAAAGTCGGGGGATAGGCGAGTTCACGCGAATAATTTTATCGAAAATTATTCGCCAGAAAATCTTTCGGGAAAGATTTTCCCCGCTACCGCCCCTCGCGCCGCCACGCCAAAACCATAAAGCCCGAAGCCAGCAACAGGAATATCAAGGCCGAACCCAGCGGCCGCAGGCGGATATCGGTGGTCACATAGGCCTTGCGCGGGGTCAGGCCCATCCAGCCGCGCCCTGCCGCCACCCGCCCTTGGCGCACCATGCGGATTTTCGGCACCCCGTCGGTCAAACGAAACACCGCGCCACCAGTGCTTTTCACATAGGGGGCCAAAACGTCGCCGGTGGAAATCGCTTCTTCAAACTCTTTCGGGGCGGCGGGACCAAGGGCGATCACGGTTTCGATGTCACCCTCGCGCAGGCGATAAAGGCCGTTCTCGGGCCCCTCGAATTTCGCGGTGTAGCGCCCGGGCGAAACCTCGACCAAGGCCAGATCCGTAAGCGTGCCATCAGGGGCCTGAACCGTCACACTGCGCGCGCCTTCACTAAGCGAGCGGCGTGTGACACTGACACCACGCCCCAGTGCGGTGGCTTGCAAAGCCTCTTCCTCAAGCTCGGGTTCCGCCATCATCCAATGGGCCAGACGGCGCAGCAGTTCCAGTTGCGGCCCGCCACCTTCATAGCCACGATCCCACAGCCATGCCTGATCCGAAGCCAGAAGTGCAATCCGCCCCTGCCCGACCCGATCAAGGATCAAAAGCGGGCGCGCATCCGGGCCGGTCATGACAACATTGCCCGAGGTCGGCTCAAGATCAATCATCCGAAACCAGCGCCCCCAACCCGGCGTGCCATCCTTGCTGCGCGCACGCGGCGCGAAATTCTCAAGCCCTTGGGTCACCGGATGGCGCGCCCCGAGGGTTGAAATGCGCGGGGTGAACCCGGTCTCGTAGACGCCCGCGGTTGGCTGGCCGGGCAGAACCCGCGCCAGGGGAGAACGATACAGGCTTTCGACCCCGGCAAAAGCAGGCCCCGCCGCCACCAGCACCGCGCCGCCGTTTTCAACATAGCGCGCCACGTTATCCAGATAGAGCGCGGGCAAAATCCCGCGCCGCCGGTAGCGATCAAAGATAATCAGATCGAACTGGTCGATCTTGTCGAGAAACAGCTCACGCGTCGGAAATGCAATCAGCGACAGCTCGTTCACCGGCACGCCGTCCTGTTTGCCCGGCGGGCGCAGGATGGTGAAATGCACGAGGTCAACCGCGCTGTCAGATTTCAGCAGGTTGCGCCAAGTGCGTTCACCCGCATGGGGTTCGCCCGACACCAGCAGCACCCGCAAGCGATCACGCACGCCGTTAATCGCAACCACGGCGGCGTTGTTGCGCGTGGTCAACTCGCCCGCCACTTCGGGGATTTCAAATTGCAGCACGTTCTGGCCGCCATGCGGCAGGGTCAGCGGCAGCTCCAGTTCTTCGCCCACCGCCACGCGGTAGCGCTCGGGCGGACCACCATCGATGGAGATCACGATATCGGTTGAGGGCTGCACGCTTTCCGGCACCGCGCCTTGATCCTCGATCTTCAGTTTCAGGGTCACAGGCTCGCCCAAAATGGCGAAAGCTGGCGCGTTGGTAATCAGCAGGCGACGGTCCCAATCCTGCTTCTTACCGGTCAGCAGCACCTGCACGGGGGCGGGAAAATCAGGGGCCAGCACCATGTCATGCACCTGCCCGTCGGTGATGATAATCGCGCCGGAAATACGGGCGCGCGCCACTTCGGCGGTGAGTTCGGCAAGGGCCGTCATCAACAGACTGCCCGCGTCGCTGTCGGGCGGGGCGTCATTGACGGTGACGGTTTTGATCTCGGTATTTTCCAGCCCTGCGAATTGTTTTTCAAGTGCGGCCAGTGCTTGTTCGATCTGCGCGGGACGGTCTGCGATCTGCTGGCTTGCGGTTTGATCGACCACCACAAGGATGATGTCTGACAGCGGGTTGCGATCTTCCTGCCGGAAAGATGGGTTGGCCAGCGCGAACAGCACGACCAGCATCGAGACCGCGCGCAAGGCCCAGCCGGACAGGCCGCGCAACAGGGCGAAAACCAACAGCAATCCGCTGGCGGCGGCCAAGGCGGCCAGCACCATAAGCGGTAAAAGCGGGTCAAATATCAGATCGGTGACCATGCTATTGCCCCAGCCTTTCCAGCAAAGCCGGCACATGCACCTGATCGGACTTGTAGTTTCCAGTCAGCACATACATCACCAGATTGACCCCGAAGCGGTAAGCCAACTCGCGCTGGCGCTCACCGCCGTAGCCACCGCGCCCGACCGGAAACAGATATTGCCCGTCGCGCGATTGCGCCCAGGCTGCGGCCCAGTCATTGCCGCCGATCACCACCGGTGACACCCCGTCATTGAGGTTGCGAAACGGCATGCCCTCGATCCGGGTGGCGTCGGCTGGGGCGGCCTCGACCCAAACGTCCGAACGCGCGTAACGACCGGGAAAATCCTGAAGCAAGTAAAAACTGCGGGTCAGAACATGATCCGACGGGATCGGCTCTAACGCTGGAATATTCAAGGAGGCGGCAAGCTGTTGCAAGCGTCGCCCGTTCGGTGTGCCAGCCCCCAGGCCGCCGAGATTGGCATCGCGGGTGTCAAACAGGATCATGCCGCCGGTGCGCAGATAATCGTTCAGGCGATCATAGGCCTCTTGGCTGGGGATCGGCTGGCTTTCGGTGATCGGCCAATAGATCAGCGGGAAAAACGCCAGCTCGTCAGTCTCTAGGTCAATAGCAATCGGGTCGTTCGGCTCAATTGCGGTACGCTTGGTCAGGGTCACAGACAGGCCGTAAAGCCCGGCCTCAGACGCCGCATCAAGCCGCGCATCGCCGGTTTTCACATAGGCCAGCACGGTTTCAGCCGTGGCCTGAAGGGCGCGTGCGTCTTGGGCACGGGCTTGCGGTGCGAAGCCCGGGGACAGCAGGAACAGCGCCACAAGGGCCGAGGTGATAACACCCTCACGCGGCCCGCGCAGGCGACCGCCAAGCCACATTGTGGCCAGCAGATCAACCATCAACAGGATCAACGCCGCCGCCAAAAGCAGGGCCTTCAGCGGTTTCTCCGCGACGGTTTGCATCGGTGACACGGTCAGACCCGCAGGCCAGACAGCCGCCGCCAGTTGGCGATCCGGTGTGATTACATTGATGGCAATCTCGCGATCCCCGTTCACATAGGTTCCGGGCGGTAGGTCTCGCGCTACATTGCCACCCGCCAGCCGTTCGCCCTCAACCGCGATCAGATCATCGGCGCTGCGCAAATCGCCAAAGCCGTTCATCACCTGTTTGGGCTGCCAAAGCTGCCCCGCCAGATCGGCCTTGCTTGGGGCGGCGGTGCGGGTGGAAACCGCGAGGCGTTCCAGCATCTGCACGAACAGGCCAGACAGCGGCAGGTTCGACCATTCGGCATTGGCGGTCACATGCACCAAAACCACACGCCCCTCGCCCAGATCCTTACGCGTCACCAAAGGTGTGCCATCCTGAAGCGAGGCAATCGTGCGTTCCGCCAGAAACGGATCGGGCTGGGCGATGACTTGCGAGGTGACGGACACGTCATCAGGAATGGTCAGCCCGAAGAAAGGCGAGCCTTTTGCAAATGGTTGCAGCAGCTTGGGCGAGCCCCATGACATCGCCCCACCTACATTGCGCCCGCCAGCGCGCAGGCGCACGGGCAGAAGCGGGTCATCCTCGATCTGGCTCAGGCTGGCGGCGGCCAGTTTCGGGCCAGCAAAGCGCACCAGCAGGCCGCCCGCCTCGACCCATTTGCGCAGGGCCTCGGTTTCTGTTGAGGTCATCTTGGCCACGTCGGCCAGTATCACCACATCGGGATCAGCCAACAGGCTTTGACGCACCGGGGCCTCGATCAGTTCAGCGGTTGGGGCCAGCGCCTTGCGCAGGAAATGCAGCGAGCTGACCAGCTCTTGCCCCTCGCGCGGGTTTTGACCGGCGAACAGCACCACCTTGCGCCGCTTGAGGGCATCATCGGCCAAGCTGACCGCACCAGCCGAGCGTTTGCCGGAAATGGCGAAACGACGGATGCGGTTTCGCAGCTCGGCGGGCAAATCGAACTCCACCTCGATCTCTTGCGATCCAGCCGGAAAAACCGCCTCGATCTGGGCCAGTTTACGTTCAATTCCGGCGGGGTCAGGACCGATGGCGACAAGCGTTGCGCTTTGTTCCGGCCCGGCACGCGAGCGCAGCAGTTTGGCGACGATGATGCCGTCCCGATACAGCGGCGGGCTGATGGCAAGGGTGGCATTGACGGTCTGAACCACTGACAGGTTGCCGATTTTATCGAGCTTTTCAGCCAAAGCGGCACGGCCCTCGCGCTTAAGGCCGTCCGACAGCCAGACGGTTTCAAAATCCGCGTTGGCCAGCCCGTTTAGCGTGGCGGTAAAGGCGGCGTAATCCGGCTCCCATGGGTTGGGGGCAAGGCCTGCGACCTCCTCGGCCCAGTCACGCGCACCGCGCCATGGAAGCTCGGCGGTGATGTTTGGCGGGTTGGTCAAGGGGATGACAACGGCGGGGCGACCAAGGCGCGCGGCCTCTTGCAACAGGGTGTCGATCTTGTCCTGACGACGCGCCCAATCGGGCGCGCTGGCCCAGCTTGCGTCGGTCAGGATCAAAAGGGGGCCAGTGGCCAAGCGTGCCTCTTTCGGGTTGAGGATCGGGCCGGCGAAACCGGTGATAATCGCGGCCAAGGCCAGCATGCGCAGCAACAACAGCCACCACGGAGTTTTGTCGGGCGTGCTTTCGGGGTCTTTCAGGCCTAACAGCAACGTGACCGCCGGAAAGCGCCGCTTGATGGCGGCTGGGGGTACGGCGCGCAAAAGCCACCATAGAATTGGCAGGGCGAGGAGTGCCAGCAGGAGCGTGGGGGCGAGGAAGCCGATGGCACCGAACAGGGTCATAGTAGGTCGCCTAGTGCAACATAGGGGTGCGGCCCGGTATGCGGCACGGCCAGATGGTTGAAACGTTCGCTCAAAGCCATCACCTAACGCGCCTTTTCCAAAGCCGAGTACAGCCACATCAACGCTGGTTGCGCTGCCTGATCCGTGTGGTGGCACAGATATTGCCAGCCGGTGCGGGCCGCGATTTCAGCCAGCGCCTGTTTGCGCGCCGCCAATTTGTCGAGATAGGCGGCCTTTAGCCCGCGCGCACGCAAAGTTTCAAAGCGGATCGCGCCGGACATGGATTGAAATTCGGTGCGCCCGTCAAAAGGAAATGCCTCCTCCACCGGATCAAGAATCTGCACCAGCGCACCGGTTACGCCCCGATCCGAGGCGCGGGCAAGAACGTCCTTGATCGCTGCCCAATCGCCCAGAAAATCCGACACGAACACCGCGCGGCTGTCCTTTGGAAAAATCCGCTGGTCGGGGATGCCATAATCATCGGCACGCGCACGGCTTTCGAGTTGGGCGGCGATGCGGTCAAGCTGGGTTTCGCCGGATTTTGGTGGATCGAGATCTTCCAGCAGACCAATCCGCTCCCCCGCTTTGACCAGCAATATCATGATCGCCAGCCCCAGCATATTGGCTCGCGCGCCTTTGGCGGGGCGCTTTTTATCACCAGTAAAAGACATGCTCTGCGCGCCATCAATCCAGAACAGCACCGATTGCGCTGCCTGCCATTCAAGCTGGCGGATATAATGGGCATCGGATCGCGCCGAACGTCGCCAATCAATACTACGCCACGCGTCACCCGGCATGGCGCTGCGAAATTGCCAGAATTCTTCGCCGGGGCCGGTTTGCCGCCGCCCGTGACTGCCCATCACAACCGAGGCCGCAAGGCGGTGCGCCTCGGCCAGAAGCGGTGGAAAAAGCGCCGCATGCTGGCGCGCATCCAGCCGCATCAGGGGGATTTGAGGGGCGGGAGTGTTCAAGCTGCGGCCCTGACATTCATCACCTGATCGACCATTTCAGCAATCACATCGGCCAGCACCACGCCTTGCGCACGCGCCGCAAATCCCAGCGCCATGCGGTGGATCAGGACCGGACCAGCCAAAGCCTCGACATCTTCGGGCGAAGGCGCAAGACGGCCATGCAGCAAGGCGCGTGCGCGCACCGACAGCATCAGGGCTTGCGCCGCGCGTGGCCCCGGACCCCATGAAATGTAGTCTTTGACATGCTGCGGCGCGTCGGCTTCATCGGGCCGACCAGCACGCACCAGATCAAGGATCATATCGACAATGGCATCACCTACCGGCATCACCCGCACCAGTTCCTGCGCCCGCATCAACTCGTTGGCGGTGAACACCGGCGTCGATTGCGCCTCATGCGCGCCTGTGGTTGCCAGCAGAATTTCGCGTTCAGTGTCGCGGTCAGGATAATCGACGTTGATCTGCAACAGGAACCGGTCAAGCTGCGCTTCGGGCAGGGGATATGTGCCCTCCTGCTCAATCGGGTTTTGCGTCGCCAGAACGTGGAACGGCGCAGGTAAGGGGCGTTCTTCCCCGGCGATTGTCACCTCTCGCTCCTGCATGGCTTGCAGCAGGGCGGATTGGGTGCGGGGGGAGGCGCGGTTGATCTCGTCCGCCATCAGAAGCTGGCAGAAAATCGGGCCGGGAATGAAGCGAAAGGCGCGGCTGCCGTCTTTGGCGGTTTCCAGAACTTCCGAACCCAGAATATCGCCCGGCATCAGGTCAGGCGTGAACTGCACCCGGTTGGTCGACAGGCCCATGACGATGCCCAGGGTCTCGACCAGCAGGGTTTTCGCGAGGCCGGGAACCCCAACCAGCAGACCATGCCCGCCCGACAAAAGCGCCGTCAGCGCCAGTTCGACAACCTTATCCTGCCCGATGATCTTTTGCGCAATCGAGCCGCGCGCCACGGTCAGTTTTTCGCCCAAAGCACCGATTTCGGCCACCAAATCTGTGTTATCGTCGGCCATACGCCCACCTCGTTTACATTTATGTCTAGTGCGATGAATACGCCTGCTGCATACTCGGTTAAAACCAGTCTAGAGCATGTGAAGCAAATGGCAAATCCAACAGAGTCACAAAAGATCGTGAAGGCGAGCAAAATATCGGGTACGGACAGCCTTGCCAATGCCGCCCGTTTGGCGGGTAAAAAAGGCCCGCCGGTGCATTTGTGGAACCCTGAATTCTGCGGTGATCTGGACATGCGCATCGCCCGCGACGGCACTTGGTTTTACCTTGGCACACCAATTGGGCGTAAACCGCTGGTCAAGCTGTTCTCGTCGATCATTCGCAAGGACGGCGACGATTATTTTCTGGTCACGCCGGTCGAAAAGGTCGGTATCACGGTTGACGACGCGCCGTTTGTGGCGGTTGATTTTGATGTTGCGGGCGAGGGCGAGGCGCAGGTCATTACATTTACCACACAGGTGGATGATGTGGCAGAAGCCGGGCCGGATCGTCCTTTAAGGGTCGAACGTGACGCTAAAACCGGCGAGCCGTCACCTTACATCCTGATTCGCGCCAATCTTGAGGCGTTGATTGATCGCAAAAGTTTTTACCGGCTGGTGGAACTGGCGGTGCATCACGAGGTTGATGGCCAAAGCTGGTTCGGGATTTGGTCCAGTGGCGTGTTTTTTAGGATCATCCCGACAGACGAGCTGGACTGAATGCCGCGCTTTGCCGCCAATCTAAGCCTGCTGTTCACTGAATTGCCGTTTCTGGAACGGTTTAACGCGGCACGGGAAGCGGGGTTTCAGGGGGTCGAATTTCTGTTTCCCTATGCCCACCCGGCGCACGATATCCGCGCCGCACTCGATGAATGCGCGCTGCCGCTGGTGC
>JAADIC010000280.1 GCA_013151535.1 Alphaproteobacteria bacterium
GCTGCGGGCGATGGAACTGGACGCACTTCGCTCCAGCGCCAGCAAGTTTTGGTGGGCAGTGGTCGCCGAACTGGAGAAAAACTCCGCCTACGGCTCTGTACCAAAAATGGGTACGAACTGAGGTTATCTGGAAGTTGTCAATAGTGCGTTCAAATTCCTGCTATTTCCAGCGAACGTTCGCTGCCAGACCCGTTCCCTCCGCCACCTTCCTTTGAGAACCCGTTCTCCGCTCACGGCTCCAGCCAGATTTTCTTGTTGTTTTCAAAGGTTATAGCGGTTGGGCTGATGTAGAGCGAAAAGAACGGTGTCATTTAGAGGGTGTTAGTGGGAATTATCGGTATTAAGCGGTTATGTGAGAAAATTGGGCGTATTCAATGAGTTGAGGTGCAATAGGGCGTCGAGATGAATTTGCCGGCACGGGAGCTGCGCGAAAGAAACTTGGCAGTGAACCCGCCAAACAGGCTGAGCGAAAATGTGGGGTCTATGTAAATAGGGGTTTTAGTCTATTAAGGAACCTCTGAACAATTTCCCTCTCGGCATTTCCGCAAAATCCCTACTTAATCAGAGGTTCCCTAGATGATTCAGAGCAGTAGTTACGCTGCAAAGTCAGATTTAGATCTCCGAGGATGGCATCAAATTCAAGCGCTTCATCGCGATCATCGAACGCATCGCTGCGCTGGTTCTGCATCAGGCTGGCATAGCCATGTACCAGCGACCAGATGGTGATTTCCAGCCGGTTTCCTGTCGGTTCGTCGGTTGCAAAGGGTGCGCATCCGGTCGCAAGAATACCGTAGGCAATTGCCGAGTTCTGCATCAATTCGGCATCGTTGCAAAAATCGACCTTGGTGCCAAAGACCAGCCGGAACAAAGCAGGGTGTTCACGGGCAAACCTGAGATATCCCTTGCAGATGGCGGACAGGCGGGCAAAGGCGTCGGGTGCGACCTTGTCGCGCTCCTCGATCATCAAATCCGAGAAAATCCGGTAACCGCGGGCGCATATGGCGGCGGTCAGCCCGGGCAGGCCCTTGAAATGATGCGCCGGGGCGGCGTGCGAGACACCGGCACGCGCCGCACAAGCGCGCAAGGTAAGGGCGGCAAGACCGTGTTCGGACAATATGTCGATGCCAGCTTGAATGAGTGCTTCGCGCAGATCGCCGTGGTGATGCGGTTTGTTCATGATTGCAGTATCACGGTGTAACTTGACAGTGTCAAGCAGGCGTGATCTTTACACTGTCAAGCTAAAGAATCACAACAGGACAGGCCCAGCATGACCCTTTCACGCCCCACAATTTGGTTTATTGCAACCACCAGCCTTCTGGTTGCCCTCCTGTCTTACCGGTTTCTGGCGCTCGATCTGATGCAGGCTTTTGCGGGTATGGAGCAACATATCCTGAACCGGAAAACGGCCTTTCTGGCCCATATCACCGCATCCCCCATCGCGCTGGTGCTTGGGGTATTGCAGTTTTCGAGCCACCTGCGCCGCCGCCGCCCGCGCCTGCATCGCCTGTTGGGGCGTCTTTACGCGCTGGCCATTCTGGTTGGTGGTGTCAGCGGGTTAATCATGGCCTTTGGTGCCATAGGTGGGCCGGTTGCGGGGTGGGGGTTTGGCCTGCTGGCGGTGCTTTGGATCGGCGTCACGGCGCGGGCCATCCGGCTGGCCATGCAGCGGCGTATCGCAGATCATCGCCGCTGGATGATGCGCTCGTTCGCGCTGACATTTGCCGCCGTGACCCTGCGCCTTTACCTGCCGGTCTTTATGGCCAGCGGTGTGGATTACGCCACCGCCTCGATCTATGTGGCGTGGCTGTGCTGGGTGCCTAACCTTTTGATCGTCGAGTATGTTCTGCGGCGCGAAACCGCTTGAGGGCTACTCCAGCTCCACCAGCAAATCCTTAGCATCAATCTGATCGCCGGGGCGCACATGCACGGCTTTGACGGTCGCATCATGTTCGGCGTGGATGCCGGTTTCCATCTTCATGGCCTCGATTGTCAGCAGCATGTCACCCGCCTTGACCGCCTGCCCGACAGCCACCGCAACGCCAGCCACCGCACCGGGCATCGGTGCGCCGATATGGTTGGCATTGCCGTCCTCGGCCTTGGGCCGCTTGGCCGTCACCGCCTTGACAAGACGGTTGCTCACTCGGATCACCCGGGGCTGGCCGTTGAGTTCAAAGAACACTTTGACCTCGCCATCATCATTGGTTTCACCCACCGCCTGCAGGCGGATCTCTAAGGTTTTGCCGGGGTCAATCTCGGCTGAAATCTCGTTCCCCGGCTCCATACCGTAAAAGAACGTGCGTGTCGGCAGGGCGCGCACCGGGCCGTAAATCCGGTGGCGGCCCATGTAATCGAGGTAGACTTTGGGATACATCAGATAGCCGTTCAGATCTTCGTCATCCAGCTTGAAGCCATCAAGTTCGGCGGAAACGGAGGCGCGCGTCGCCTCGATATCCTCGGGCGGCAGGTGCAGGCCCGGGCGTTCGGTATTGGCGGCCTCGCCTTTCAGAACCTTGGCAATCAGGGCCGCCGGAAAGCCACCCGGAGGCTGGCCAAGATTGCCGCGCAGCATGTCGATCACAGAATCGGGAAAAGCAACATCATGCGTCGGGTCTTCAACCTCGGCGCGGCTCAAGCCTTGCGCCACCATCATCAACGCCATGTCGCCAACCACCTTGGAACTTGGCGTCACCTTGACGATATCGCCGAACATGGCGTTCACATCGGCATAGGTTTGCGCCACCTCGTGCCAGCGCTCCTCAAGCCCCATGGAGCGGGCCTGCGCTTTGAGGTTGGTGAACTGACCACCGGGCATTTCGTGCAAATAAACCTCGGAAGCCGGTGAAGTCATGCCGCTTTCAAAGGCGGTATATTGGCCGCGTACAGCTTCCCAATAGTCCGAAATGCCGCGTATCGCCCTGATATCAAGGCCGGTGGCGCGGTCGGTATTGGCCAACGCCTCGACAATCGAGCCAAGGCAGGGTTGCGAGGTGCCACCCGACATAGAATCCATCGCCGCATCGACCGCGTCCACCCCAGCCTCGCAGGCCGCCAGAACCGTGGCCGCTGCAAGGCCAGATGTGTCGTGCGTGTGAAAATGGATCGGCAGGCCAACCTCTTCGCGCAAGGCCTTGATTAGCACCCGCGCGGCGGCCGGTTTCAGCAATCCGGCCATGTCTTTGAGGCCAAGAATATGCGCCCCCGCCGCCTTCAATTCCTGCCCCATATTGACGTAATATTTCAGGTCATACTTGGCCCGGTCCGGGTTCATGATATCGCCGGTATAACAGATCGAGCCTTCGCAAACCTTGCCGCTTTCCACCACCGCATCCATCGCCACGCGCATGTTTTCAACCCAGTTGAGGCTGTCAAACACCCGGAAAACATCAACCCCGGTTTGGGCCGCCGTTTTGACAAAGAACTGCACCACATTGTCGGGATAATTGGTGTAGCCAACGCCGTTGGACGCGCGCAGCAGCATCTGGGTCATTACGTTTGGCATGGCGCGGCGCAGGTCGCGCAGGCGTTGCCATGGGCATTCCTGCAAGAACCGGTAAGCCACATCGAATGTCGCCCCACCCCAGCATTCCATTGAGAACAGTTGCGGCAGGTTGTGGGCGTAAGCCTCGGCGACGTTAATCATGTCGAGCGAGCGCATGCGGGTGGCCAAAAGCGATTGATGGCCGTCGCGCATGGAGGTGTCGGTGATTAATACGCCCTTTTGCGCCGCCATCCAATCAGCCACCCCCTGCGCGCCCTTTGCGTCCAGCAGATTGCGCGTGCCCTGGGCCGGTGCTTCAACCAGATTGGCAGGGGCTTTGGGGATGCGCGCATTGGCGGCAGGCTTGGCCCGGCCCTGGGTTTCGGGATGCCCGTTGACGGTGATATCGGCGATATAGGTCAGAATTTTGGTGGCGCGGTCGCGGCGTTTCTTGAAATTGAACAGCTCGGGCGTGTTGTCGATAAATGTGGTGGTGTATTCATTGGACAGGAAAGTCGGGTGCTTCAGCAAGTTTTCCACAAACGCGATATTGGTCGACACACCGCGTATGCGAAACTCGCGCAGGGCACGATCCATGCGCGCGATCGCCTCGGTCGGGGTGGGGGCCCAGGCGGTGACCTTTTCCAGCAGGCTGTCGTAATAGCGGGTGATGACAGCACCGGAATAGGCGGTGCCGCCGTCAAGCCGGATGCCCATGCCGGTGGCACCGCGATAGGCAGTGATGCGGCCATAATCGGGGATGAAATTGTTCTGCGGGTCTTCGGTGGTGACGCGACATTGCAAGGCGTGGCCATGCAGTTTGATGTCGGCCTGACTGGCCATGCCGGTGGCTTTGGCCAAGGTCGCCCCCTCGGCGATCATGATCTGCGCGCGCACGATGTCGATGCCGGTGACCTCTTCGGTGACGGTATGTTCGACCTGAACCCGGGGGTTCACTTCGATGAAGTAAAATTCATCCGTGTCCATATCCATCAGAAACTCGACGGTTCCGGCACATTCATAGCCCACATGGGCGCAAATCTTGCGGCCAAGCGCACAAATCTCGGCTCGCTGTTCCTCGCTTAGATAAGGCGCAGGCGCGCGTTCAACCACTTTCTGGTTGCGCCGCTGAACCGAGCAATCGCGTTCAAACAGGTGATACATTGCGCCGTGCTGATCGCCAAGGATTTGCACCTCCACATGACGCGCGCGCTGGACCAGACGTTCAAGATAACCCTCGCCATTGCCAAACGCGGCTTCAGCCTCGCGTCGGCCTTCCAGCACTTTGACCTCAAGCTCATCAGCGGAATAGATCGGCCGCATACCACGCCCGCCACCGCCCCAACTGGCCTTGAGCATCAGAGGATAGCCGACTGCATCCGCCATGCGTTTCACTTCGGCCATGTCATCCGGCAGAACCTCGGTTGCGGGGACCACCGGCACATCGGCAGCCATCGCCACCCGCCGCGCAGAAGCCTTGTCGCCAAGCGCGCGCATGGTTTCGGCTTTGGGGCCGATAAAGGCGATGCCTGCATGCACGCAGGCGTCAACGAAATCGGGGTTCTCAGACAGCAGGCCATAGCCGGGATGGATCGCATCGGCCTTGGCCATCTTGGCGACGCGAATGATCTCTTCGATGCTCAGATAGGCTGCAACCGGCCCCAGCCCCTCGCCGATCTTATAGGCCTCGTCCGCCTTGAAGCGGTGCAGGCCCAGCTTGTCCTCTTCCGCGTAGACCGCCACGGTTTTCTTGCCCATCTCGTTGGCGGCGCGCATGATGCGGATGGCGATTTCGCCGCGATTGGCGATCAGAATTTTGTTGAATTGCGGCATGAAACATCCCCTTGATCCTGTTGGCGCAAGTTATGGGATGCTGCAACGCAGCAGGCAAGGGGCAAATTCACGCATTCTTGATGACCGTTTGTTTAGAGATTTCCCTAATATTCGGCAATCACAGCCCGCATTGCGGCGCGATCTTCAACACCCTCTTGCGGGCGCACCGCCAGATCAATCAGGCGGGCCGCGATGTAGGACAAGGTTGCCGGAGGCGTAGCCGCACGGTTTTCAGCCGCCTCAAACCGGCCATTGAACGCCCCGCCCTGATCGGGGCCAAGGAATTCACTTTCCATAGCCGGTGACACAGAAGCCACCGGCACCATAACCGCACCACTGGCGCGAATGGCGCTTTGTAACGCCCCGTCATCCGCCAGTTTGCCGATAACGGCCACCAGATCGAACGTGCCGCCAGCAAGGGCGGCGATTGCGGTTTCACCCTTGGCCGGCGTGTTGATATAGACATCCAGCCCACCGAGATGGCCATCGGATTCCTCGTCCGCATGGCCGTCACGCTCACGCGTTGCCAGCCGGAAACCGTCATAAGTGTCAACCGCCGTCGCCGGATCAGAAGCGATCAGCAGCACCTCGAACCGATGCGCCAGTGCGGTTGTGGCAAAAGCGGTGCTCAGGATCACAGTCAGAAGCGAAAATTTGGCGGTTTTCATATTGTCTCTCCTGTTTTTAACGAGGTAGGTCGCCCTGTGGACCACGACAAGGCTGGCCGCCTCGTTATCAGGCCGGAGCAGTTTCTGGTTATTCTTGAAAGACAGGAACAATCAAAGAACACGGCTTTTCTTTGCGGCGCGCAGGGGCTAGATTACCGCCCATGAGCAGTTTTGATGAATCTGATGCCTTTGAAGGCGCGGTCCTGTCCCTGTCGCAACAGGCGATGGCGGCGCGCTCGACCCCCTACCTTGACGGGCTGAACCCCGAGCAACGCCGCGCGGTCGAGGCGCTGGATGGCCCGGTGCTGATGCTGGCGGGGGCAGGCACCGGCAAAACCAAGGCCCTGACCACGCGGATTGCCCATTTGCTGACCACGGGGCGGGCGCGGCCCAATGAAATTCTGGCGGTGACCTTTACCAACAAGGCGGCGCGCGAAATGAAAAACCGCGTTGCCGGATTGCTGGGCGAAACGGTTGAAGGCATGCCTTGGATGGGCACGTTCCATTCGATCTGTGTAAAATTGCTGCGCCGCCACGCGGAACTGGCGGGGCTGAAAAGCAACTTCACCATTCTGGATACGGATGACCAGATACGGCTGCTTAAACAGCTTATCCGGGCCGAAAATATCGATGACAAGCGTTGGCCGGCGCGAATGTTGGCGCATCTGATCGACAACTGGAAAAACCGCGCCTGGACGCCGGACAAGGTGCCATCCTCCGAAGCCGCGGCCTATAACAATCGCGGCACCGAGATTTATGAGGCTTATCAGGCGCGCCTCAAAACCCTGAACGCGGTCGATTTTGGCGATCTGTTGCTGCATGTGGTGACGATCTTTCAGGATCATCCTGACGTGCTGGCCAAGTATCAGAACTGGTTCCGGTTCATTCTGGTGGACGAGTATCAGGACACAAACGTGGCGCAATATCTGTGGCTGCGGCTGCTGGCGGCGGAGCACAAGAATATCTGTTGCGTCGGCGATGACGATCAGTCGATCTACGGTTGGCGCGGGGCGGAAGTGGGCAATATCCTGCGCTTTGAGAAGGATTTTCCCGGCGCGGCGGTGATCCGGCTGGAGCAGAATTACCGCTCGACCCACCACATTCTGGCCGCAGCCTCGGGTGTGATTGACGGTAACGAGGATCGTCTTGGCAAGACTCTGTGGACAGAGAAAAACGACGGCGAAAAGCTGCGCTTAATCGGCCATTGGGATGGTGAGGAAGAGGCGCGCTGGATCGGCGAAGAGATCGAGAATTTGCAAACTGGCACGCGCGGGCTTGATCCGGTATCGCTCGATCACATGGCCATTCTGGTGCGCGCCAGCCACCAGATGCGCGCGTTTGAGGATCGGTTTTTGACCATCGGTCTGCCCTACCGCGTCATCGGCGGGCCTCGGTTTTACGAGCGGTTGGAAATCCGCGATGCCATGGCCTATTTCCGGGTGACGGTCAGCCCGGATGATGATCTGGCGTTTGAGCGGGTGTTTAATACGCCTAAGCGTGGCCTTGGCGATAAGGCCATGCAGCAGGTCATCCATGCGGCGCGCAACAACGGGGTTTCGCTGCTGGAGGGGCTGCGAATTTCACTTGAGGATGGCGCGCTTGGGGCGAGGTATCGCAAATCGGCGGGCGCGTTGTTGAATGGTTTCGACCGCTGGCGCTTGGCCGCCCATCGCGGTGATAACCACATTCAGCTGGCGGAAATTATTCTTGAGGAAAGCGGTTATACCGATCATTGGAAAGCCGAAAAAACACCCGAGGCGCCGGGGCGGCTTGAGAACCTCAAGGAACTGGTCAAGGCGCTTGAACAATTTGAAAACCTGCAAGGGTTTTTGGAACATGTCAGCCTGATAATGGAAAACGAACAGGAAGACGCGACCGAAAAGGTCTCGATCATGACCCTGCACGCGGCAAAGGGCCTTGAGTTTCCTGCCGTGTTCCTGCCGGGTTGGGAGGATGGCTTGTTCCCCTCGCAACGCTCGATGGATGAAAGCGGCCTTAAGGGGTTGGAAGAAGAACGCCGCCTCGCCTATGTCGGGATCACCCGGGCCGAGGAAATCTGCACCATATCCTTTGCCGCCAACCGGCGCATATTTGGCCAATGGCAATCGGCCCTGCCGTCGCGGTTTATTGATGAGTTGCCAGTCGATCATGTGGAAATACTGACCCCGCCCGGCCTTTATGGCGGCGGTTTTGGTGCCGCCGCAACCCCCGGAATGGATGGTGTGACGCGTGGCTCAGCCCTTGAAGACCGGGTGCGCTCGGCGGATGTTTACAATTCCCCCGGCTGGAAACGCATGCAGGCACGCAGCCAGCAGCGCACCATGGGCCAGCCGCGAGAGGCCCGCAATGTGGTGATCGATCTTGAGGCGGTCTCAAGTTTTGGCCTTGGTGATCGGATCTTTCACCAGAAATTCGGCTATGGTGCCGTTACCGCCATCGAGGGTGATAAACTGTCGGTGCTGTTTGACAAGGCGGGCGAGAAAAAAATTGTCGCCAGTTTTGTCACCGGCATCGATGACGTGCCGTTTTAGAGCGAAACCAATGCAATTGAATTCAACCTCCAGCCCGAATGCGTTTGAAAAACGAACGTTGCCTCGGGCCGGAGGCTGAATGGTTGATTCTGGTTAGGGAACCCGCCAAAAGCTCGATCGGTTCGGCAGTGACGATCAGGTGCAGCGCAAGGGCTGTAGGAGCCCCCCCCGTCCGATGCTGACAGAGCCAGAAACGACGAAATTGCTGTGATCCAAGGGGGTTGACGTATGGCTGTTTTCTTAGTCGCGCCAAAGCATTAGCTACCTGTTGCTGCTGACAATAACTCAGACCAAAGACAAATTCGCAACCAAATTATTTTCCTTCATGCGATTCCCCCCGTGCGATTCCCCTGCGAGTACATATTGTTCTCGCTTTTTCCTTCAACTTATCCGATAGTGTGTTTAGAGATTTTTAATTACTGTAATTGGTGGTGAATATTATGGGTTTATCAACTCAACAACAGATGCTGGTCGAGCAGCGATTGGCAAATGAGAAAAAGTCAGCCGCCACGGCGTATTTGCTGTGGTTCTTCCTTGGTGGGTTTTCTGCGCACCGGTTTTATCTGGGGCGAACCGGTTCCGCAATTGCACAGCTTGTATTGATTTGGGGGGGGATTTTCTTGTTGGCTGTCGTTGTGGGGATTCCGATGCTTGTTGTGGCGGGGATTTGGTTGCTGGTCGATGTTTTCCTGATCGGCGGTATGATAGATCAGGATATGTCGAGCAAGCGAGCGCGTATCGTCAATGAGGTTTCGCTGACAAGCGGCAGCGAATCCTAGTCGTTTGGATTTCTTCCGCAATAAATTGGCAAGTTGAATTCATTGGGATTTTTTTGCTTGTTTGGCGCGAGTCCGGCGCAGCGCTGTTTAGAGTCCCACCCCTCAAATCTGATCCACTCAGCCGAAAAGTCAATAAGAGTTGAAAACACCACGGCTGCCGTCATCGCTGAACTGGACAACCTGATAAGGCGTGTCACCTTCGCCCATGCCGGGGCTGCCCGCCACCATTCCGGGCACGGACAATCCCCGAACCACGGGCTTTTCGCGCAACAGGCGTAAAACATCGGCGCTCGGGACATGACCTTCAATCGTATAAGTCAG
>JAADIC010000162.1 GCA_013151535.1 Alphaproteobacteria bacterium
AGGCCATGAATTATCATCCTGACTCCTTGAATCAGAAGAAATCAAACCCGTAAACCCCTTACCGATTCAAAGTTGGCCGGATGTGCTCTAGTACATGATCCATACGATCAAACACACTGCCCGCTGGCTACGGGGATGACAAAAAGGTTGTTGTTCATGCTTACTTAAAACGATATTCATCTAAAAGGCGAAAACCCGCGAGGACCAGTTAAGGCTGTCGCGGGCATCTAAGTGATTGAAGGCCTAACGTTGCCCTCGATTACGCAACTTTTATGCCCTCACAAAGGGTATGTCAAGAAAAATGGTCTAGACCCAATAACGACCGAACGGAGTGTTAATATTGGTTTTACAAATAATTTCTCAAGAACGACTAACAAAATATCTTGTAGCCTCAGGCCACGACGCTCAACGAGCATTGGATCTATATGGCTGGAATATCCAGATCAGTGAAGCCTTTTTCCCTGTCCTAAGCGCATCTGAGGTGTGCCTTCGCAACACTATATCCGCTCGATTGTTGGCCCTTTATGGACCGATATGGTGGGATGATGCAACTTTTCTCACTCAGATCAAAAACGGCAAGCGGATTGTGAAGACAGCCCGCGACAAATTAAAAGCCAAAGGCCCAGTGACGTCGGGAGGGATGACAGCAGAACTAGCATTCGGATTTTGGGTTAACATGTTACTCCCGCGGCATGAACCTGTATTCTGGCCGGACCTCATAAAGTCGTTTCCCAATTTGCCACCACCTGTTACATACCCAGTTTTGTATAAGAGATGCGACGATGTTAGAGAGTTTCGCAATCGCGTATTTCACCATGAGCCAATCTTTGGCAGGGATATTAGTCAAGAGTATCGGCAAATCATGGAGCTAATTGGGTGGTTTAGTCCTGACAAAGCGTTGTGGATCAAGAAATATTCACGGGTCATGGCTGTTTTGCGTCAGAAACCATAGAATCGCCTATTGGCTGACGAGCAAACTTTGATTCACACAGATTGTGAACGCCTGCAACCTACGCCAACCTACCGCGGCGACCGCTTCGCCAAAATCCGCTGCAACGTCCGCCTATGCATGTTCAGCCGCCTAGCGGTCTCCGAAACATTCCGGTCGCACAGTTCAAACACCCGCTGGATATGCTCCCAACGCACTCGATCCGCTGACATCGGGTTTTCTGGTGGTGGTGGGCGGTCATCGACGCCTGCCAGCAGGGCCGCCATCACATCATTCGCGTCTGCCGGTTTGCTGAGGTAATCCGTGGCGCCGATTTTGACCGCCGCAACAGCCGTGGCAATCGCGCCGTAGCCTGTCAGCACAACAATCCGCGCATCGGGGCGTTTTTCGCGCAGCACTTCGACCACGTCCAAGCCATTGCCATCCTCAAGCCGCAGATCAATCACCGCGTAAGCTGGCGGGCGGGCGGTTGCGATGGCCTTACCGGCGGCAACAGTTTCCACCGCTTCGGGTGCGAAGCCGCGTTTTTCCATGGCGCGGGCCAGGCGGCGCAGGAACGGTTCGTCATCATCGACCAGCAGCAAGCTGTTGTCTTCGCCGATATCGGTCAACTCGCGTTCAGCCATAATTCACGTCCTGTCACTGCAATAGTTAAGGAGTTTGTAATATATCGCTGCGGGATGGTCAAATCATTCAGGCGGCTTTGGTAATACTGGCGACGGGAACGGGTAATCCTGCACAGAAATTCCAAGCGATGTGATTTAGTAAATCCCTAGAATGCGAACCGTGAAAAAACCAGAATCGACATTACTCTGGCCCTGTACTTTGGCTCTAGCTCGTCAAATAAATTGATGGCTTCTTGGGCGATTGGGCGGCCTGTTTGTTCCAATCCGACACGGCCATAAGCCCTTGCGATTCTGGCCAGCGAGACGGCCCGAATGCGCGTTGGCAGTTTTTCAATGCCTTGTAACGCCTCGTACCCTGCCGCGATTCGTTCAACGCCTTTTTCACCTTCGGACATTTGAAATTCGGCCGCAGCAATATCAACGGCAATTACGGTTTGAAACGGCTTTGAAGGGTGTTGCATGGCAATATTCATTAGGGCATCAATACTGGATTGTGCCAATTCTGTTTCGCCAAGTTTGGCGGCAAGCCAA
The DNA here is from genome assembly GCA_013151535.1 of Alphaproteobacteria bacterium. GTDB lineage: Bacteria > Pseudomonadota > Alphaproteobacteria > Rhodobacterales > Rhodobacteraceae > UBA5972. The sequence goes on from JAADIC010000162.1 coordinate 2,107, forward strand.
GCCAGTTCGCCGTATGACGCGATGCGGGTTGGTGGAGATTTAAGATCGGCAATTTCAGTGCTGAATTCCAAGAGTATCGCACGCGCTTTTTCGGTTTCACCAGAAACCACAAGTGCTTCGATATAGAGTGGGTAGCCGATCATTCGCGGGATCGGGTGCTTGACGCCAGTATATGCCTTAATTCCCCGCTCGGCGTCCTCGCGAAAAACGATCCAGTCGAGTGCGGTGATGATCCAACCCAGTTGTTTGCTTTTAACACGGCCGCGAAAAGCACTGGCGCGTGGGTATCGGAAACCTTCAGATTGCGAGCGTGTCGACAAGAGCCAGCCTGAATACGAATAAACCACAGCTATATCGCGGTCCCGACCTTCGGGCATTGCGTCGGCCATGCTCAAAAGTTCACGCGCGATGCAATCGTCACTTAGTGGGTCCATACCGCAGATCAAAGCCTCAAGTTGGGCATCGGCGCGTTTTGTCGGGATCGACACCATGAGTGCGGCAAGGAATCCGACGATCAAAATTTGATGTGTCAGGACACGAATGGACTTGAAAATATGAAACGCTCTAAACCTCATTCTCCAAGCTCATCATTGATAAATTTAATGCCGTTGCGCATTTCACCTGTGACGCGAACATCACTTTTGGGAACCAGCTCCAAACCACGGGTCCAATCTGCCCTGGCTTTTTCAAGTCTTCCCCAATTTGAATTTACAAACCCTCTGAGATAATACCCCATGGCAAATTCTGAATCTCGATCAAGTGCTTTATTCAACGTTTGAACGGCGCGTAGATACCGTTTGTTGCGATAATACACATATGCCTCGCGGTAGCGGGTTGAGTTGTTGATGTCCTGCGCTGTTGGGCGTGAAAACAGTCTGGCGATTAAAACAGCTTTCAAATCATCGGGTGGCTCAAAAGTCGTATTAAAATATATTGCGGCGGTCGTTTCCGCCAGCGCTTCGTGCAAACTGATGGCCGCATAAACACTGGGCAATCCGCGTGAAATGGCTGGCTTATCAAGATATGCAAACATTGCGTCGCGTAGCGATTTTCCATCGGCTGCGAAATAATCTTCGACCGCGCGGATGCGTGGCTCGACTACGTTGGTCCAGTCGGACGATTGGCCGATACTATCCACTGGGTCGGCAAGATGCGCGATTTCGTGGATGAAAAGCCAATGAGAATATTCAACACCAAGATGATTGGGGCGCCCTGTTTGAAAGAAATCATCCCGAAATATCAAGGAATTCTCGTGCCGGCGACGTGCCCATGCGGCGGCTGGGTGCGAGGGCGAATCCTCGGCGGTGCGATAAAGGTTGATTGGTCCGGATTGCGTGGCTCGTGCGAAAAGTCCGGGCGCATACTGATGAAGTTCGTCAAGCATTTGCAAAACAAATTGCCGTTCGGCATCTGTCCAAGACCCCAAGGCAATTTTTAGCGTGCTTTCTTTCGCGAGCGTGTCACGGAAATCAATGCTCTTTTCAAATGCTCCATCTGCCCATGCAAATGATGCCGCAAAAACAAAAAGTGCAACTACGCTGGCTCTGACCAATAGGCCGCGCCAACCGAATTGGCCACCAGATGTAGATTTAGACATAAACATAAACCACCCCCTTGCATGCTATTCATCCTATAGCAGGTCGGTTTGTCTGGCAAATTCACGTCCTGTCATTTCAATAATTAGGCAGTTTGAAATATATCACAGCCGGATGTTCAAATCTTTCAGGCGGCTTTGATAAAGCAGGACACGGAATTGGCCATTTCCGCTGGCGTCACCTCGGGGCGGTAAAGGTCGATGAAGCCTTGGTTCGGCATCACCAGATAGGTGAAGGCGGTGTGGTCCATCTGGTAATCCGGTCTGGAACTGGCACGTTTGTAATAGGTTTTATAGGCGAGCGAGGCGATCTTTACCTGCTCAGCACTGCCAGTTAGCCCGATCATATTATCATGAAAGCCCTTCACATAGGCGGCCACAACATCGGGCGTGTCGCGTTCCGGATCAATCGAGATAAACACTGGCGTGACGGCAAACCCCTTTGCTTGCAACAGATCAACCGCCGCCGCATTGCGGGCGTTGTCAATCGGGCAAACGTCGTTGCAACTGGTGAAACCAAAATAAACCAGTGACGGTTTGCCCAGCACATCCTTATCTGTCACCGTCTGGCCGGTCTGGTCAATCAGGGTGAATTCGCCACCAATGGTCGAGCCGCCGGGCGGGATCTGGCTGATGCTGCACGGCACGGTGGTCACGATCTGTTGGCCCTGATAGACGAAAAAGGCCATGCCCCCCAGAAGCCCTGCAATCAGCAAAACCGCGATATTTGTATATAACCGTACCATTCATTCACCCGATCAACTGTTCACTCGCATGTTGAACCACCGATGCGCACCCCGTATCAATGCTGGATAATGTCGCTGCGACAAACCTGCCGGGGTTGAATGGTTGATAATCCGCTAAATAGCCTGAGTACCGAAGCCCACAGTGAATGGGTGCGGCTGCGCACGCTAATCAACCTGCGCTGGCTGGCGATTGTCGGGCAAAGCGGGGCGGTGCTGTTTGCCTCGATCCAGCTTGGCCTTGTCCTTGATATCGGCCTGACCATTCTGGCGATTGGTTCGGCCATCGTGTTCAACATCGCCTCGACCCTGATTTACCCTAAAAACAAACGTTTATCCGAGCGTGAAACCATGCTGACGCTGCTGTTTGATCTGTCGCAACTGGTGTTTCTGCTGTTTTTGACGGGTGGGCTGAACAACCCGTTTGCCCTGTTGATCCTTGTACCGGTGACCATTTCGGCCACGGCCCTGCGGTTGAAATCCACGGTGTTTCTGGGCTTGCTGGCGATTTTTCTGATCTCGGTGGTGGCGAATTATTATGTTCCGCTGCAAAGCCAGACCGGCGAGGTTTTGCGGATGCCCTATCTTTTTGTGTCCGGTTTCTGGATTGCTCTGATTATCGGCGTGATATTCCTTGCCAGCTATGCGTGGCGGATTACCTCGGAAACCCATTCGATGTCGCAAGCGCTGATTGCCACGCAAATGGCGCTGAGCCGCGAACAGAAGCTGACCGATCTTGGCGGCGTGGTGGCGGCAGCGGCGCATGAGCTTGGCACGCCGCTGGCGACGATCATGCTGGTCAGTTCCGAGTTGCTGGAGGAGCTTGGCGATCACCCCGACCTGAAAGACGATGCGCAACTGATCCGAGATCAGGCCGATCGCTGCCGCGATATTCTGCGTGACATGGGGCGCACCGGCAAAGATGACATGCTGGTTCATCATGCGCCCTTGAGTGAAGTGGTGCGTGAAGCGGCGGAACCGCATCAGGAGCGTGGCAAAAAAATCTGGTTCAAGATCGCGGGCCGTCAGTCAAAACTGACCCCGCAACCGCTTATCCACCGCCACCCCGAGATTGTGCATGGCTTGCGCAACCTGATCCAGAACGCGGTGGATTTTTCCAAGGCGAATGTTTGGATCGATGTGATGTGGACGGCTGATACAATCACCGTTGTGGTGGCCGATGATGGCCCCGGTTATCCCGCCGATTTGATCGGGCGCATTGGTGATCCATTTGTGCGCAAGCGCCGGGTTGAAAAGGCCCAGGGCCAGCGGCCCGGTTATGAAGGCATGGGGCTGGGCCTGTTCATCGCCAAGACGTTGTTGGAGCGTTCCTGCGCCGAAATCACCTTTGCCAACGGCTCGGATCCGTTTTTGCATCTCGAGGAAATCCCCCAACGCAGTGGCGCGATTGTCGAGGTGATCTGGCCGCGTGATTTGATCGAGATTGATGCATCTTTGGCACATGGCCCGCTTGGTTTGAATACGCCGTTCAAAATTTAACCGTTCGTTAACCATCCAGCGGTTAACCATTTTCAGGACCAACAGGTAATGAAAAGGCCGGATTTGGCATGGATATTCAAACGGTTGCAGGATTGCTGGCGATCAGCCTGTTTTCGGCGTTTCTGGCGGTGTTTGTTGTCGGGCGCGCCGGCAGGCCAAAAAGCGGTGCTAGTAATGCGGCCCTGCTGGCGGGGGATGCAAGCGCAACCAGATTCGTGTTTGAAGGCACAAAGCTGGTTAATGCGACTCCGGCTGCCCTTCTGCTGATTGACGCCCCGGTGGATCGAAACGCGGTGTGGCCGGTATTGCAAAAGAAACTCGAGATCCGGTTCCCTGGCGCTCGGGCCAAGCTGGATCTGCTTGCCGAACCCGGGGTCGAATTCATTTTGCGCGGCGAGGATCAGAATTTTCTGCTGGGCCGTCTGAGCGCAACCGGTTTTGAGGTCGAGTTGGGCCAGAACATAAGCCCCGCCGCACCCGCGTCGGTGGAACAGCAGGCCATCGGGCTGCAATTCAAGGAACTGATGTTTCTGCGCGAGGTTTGTGACCTTTCGCCGATCCTTGTCTGGCAACAAAGCGGCGACGGGGCGGTGCAATGGGCCAACCGCGCCTATCGGCAGGCCCTGTCTGACGTCAAACCGGATTGCGCCACGGATATGCCGCCCTATGAGCCCCTGTTTGACAAGGTTGCAAACATAACGGCCGAGTCGGCGCGCCATTCGCTGAAAATACCGGGAACACTCAATCCGAAATGGTTTGAAGTCAGCACCCATGCGCAAGAAAGCGGCGATGTGCTGTGTTTTGCCTTTCACGCCGATCCCGTAGTGCGCGCAGAAGAAGCGTTGCGCAATTTCGTGCAGACCCTGACCATGACCTTTGCCCATCTGCCGACAGGGCTGGCGATTTTTGATCGCAACCGGCAACTGGCCCTGTTCAATCCGGCCCTTGCCGATCTGACCACGCTTGACCCCGCCTGGCTGACCGCGCGGCCTTCATTGACCGCATTTCTGGATCGTCTGCGGGAAAACCGCCATGTGCCGGAACCCAAGAACTACAAATCGTGGCGCGAGCGGATCGAAGCACTTGAACAAGCCGCCGAAGATGGCACTTACGAGGAAAACTGGCCCTTGCCCACTGGGCAGACCTATCGGGTGACAGGGCGGCCCCATCCCGAGGGCGCGGTTGCGTTTCTGTTCGAGGATATCACCTCGGCGATCTCGCTTCAGCGCGAATTCCGCTCGGAACTGGAACTGGCGCATTCGGTTCTGGACAGTCAGGATAAGGCGGTTGCGGTGTTCGCAGCGCATGGTGATCTGGTCATGTCCAATGACGGTTTTGCCGATCTTTGGGGGATCGACCCGCGCGAGATGCTGGCCCGCCTAGGTGTGAGCGAGGCCACGAAAATCTGGCGTGACCAGTGCGAACCCGGCCCGGTCTGGGATGATTTACTGGCCTTTGCCGCCAAGCCGGGGGATCGGGTCAACTGGCAGGGGCAGGTTCGGCTCAAAACCGGGCAAGGGTTGCTGCTTGAGGTCAAACCCCTGACCCACGGCGCGTTTTTGTGCGAGTTTACGGCGGCGGGGCCAGTGTTTGCCCGGGCCCAGCAGAAATCGACAATCCTTAATCTGGACGCTTGAACTTGGCCGTCAGCTTGTCCAGACTCCGCCCATGGCAAACTCATCCAAAACAGGCTGGTCGCGACAAATATTGCTGACAAGTGCCGATCAAACCGCCGATCTGGCAATCCGGTTGCGCGACGGGTTTTCCGTGGGCGATGTGGTTTTGTTGTCAGGGCCGATCGGGGCTGGCAAAAGCTGTTTCGCGCGGGCGCTGATCCTTGGCTTGCTGGCGGATGTTGATCGGGTTGAAGACGTGCCGTCACCAACTTTTACCCTAGTGCAAACCTACCGCGCCGGTGATCTGGAAATCTGGCACAGCGATCTATACCGGCTGAGTTCGACTGATGAAGTGGCCGAGCTTGGCCTGTTTGACGCATTTGATACCGCTTTGTGCTTGGTGGAATGGCCCGACAGGCTGGGGGACGAAGCGCCGGATACAGCGGTTCGGTTCGGTTTTGGCTTGGCTGAGGCCGAGGATCATCGGCTGCTGACAATCAACGCCACCTCAGCGAAATGGGATTGGCTTGCGCGCAAGCTGGCTGAAAATGTCTGATCGGGGTCAGATCATTGCGGGGTTTCTGGCCGCGGCTGGCTGGCAGGGTGCGAAGCGTTCGCCGTTGGCAGGGGATGCCTCGGCCCGGCGTTATGAACGGCTGACGCGTGAAGGCACGGGCCAGCAGGCGGTACTGATGGACGCACCGCCTGAAAGTGGCGAGGCGATTGAGCCGTTTCTGCAAGTCGCGCGGTTTTTGGTGGCTGCCGGGTTCAGCGCACCGGAAATCTATGCTTGGGATATTGCAAACGGTCTGATTCTGATGGAGGATTTGGGCGATAATTTATATGCCCGGGTCTGCGCCAGATCGCCCGCGCTTGAGGGCCAGCTTTACGAGGCGGCGATAGACGCTTTGTGCGCTTTGCACAAATTACCGCCGCCCGATTTACCGGATTATGGCCAAGCGACCTATCTGCGCGAGGCGCGGTTGCTGGTTGACTGGTATTTGCCCGTCGCCTCGGGCAAGGTGTGTTCGGAGGGCATGTTGGCGGCGTTTGATGGGCTGATCGGGGCGGCCTGTGGGCAGGTTGAGACGGGGCACAAGACCTGTGTCTTGCGCGATTACCATGCCGAAAACCTGCTGTGGCTGCCGGATCGCAAGGGGATCGCCAAAGTTGGCCAGCTCGATTTTCAGGATGCTTTGCTGGGGCATCCGGCCTATGATCTTGTATCGCTGCTGGAAGACGCGCGGCGCGACACCTCGGCAGAATTGCGGGCTGCGATGATTGCGCGTTACCTCGATCAAAGCGGCGCAGAGCTTGCCAGTTTCCGGCAGGCTTATGCCGTTCTGGGGGCGCAACGGAACCTCAAGATCATCGGGATATTCGCGCGGCTTTGCCTGCGTGATGGCAAGCCGGATTATATCAACCTGATCCCGCGTGTCTGGGCGCATGCAGAGCGGGATTTGCAGCATCCGGTTTTGGCTGATTTGAAAGCGTTCATGGATCGGTATGTTCCGCCGCCGACACCGGAAATATTGCAACGGTTCAAGGCGGCGCACCGATGACGCCTGACACGATCATGATCTTTGCGGCGGGGCGTGGCACGCGGATGCGCGAATTGACGAATGCGCGGCCCAAGCCGCTGATCCCGGTTCTGGGCAAGCCGCTGATCGAGCGCGCGCTTGATCTGGCGGATGATGCCGGTATCGCGCGCAAGGTGGTGAACACCCATTATCTTGGCCATATGATTGCCGATCATCTGCAGGGGCGGGGTGATGTGATCCTTTCGCCTGAAATCGGTGAGGCCTTGGAGACCGGGGGCGGGCTGAAACATGCCTTGCCTTTGATCGGGCGGGAAACGGTGTTTACCCTCAACCCCGATGCGGTTTGGCGCGGGGCAAACCCTTTGACGGGTCTTGCCGCCGCGTGGCAGCCTGATCGCATGGATGCTTTGCTGGTTTTGATCCCGATTGGACAGGCGGCGGGGCATAAATATCGGGGCGATTTTGTGCTGGATTGCGAGGGGCGGATCAGCCG